>NZ_JAVJRX010000076.1:0-78731 GCF_040219735.1 Coleofasciculus sp. G1-WW12-02
CTCAGAATGACTTGCTCCCTTGAACTTATTAGGAGATTGTCAATCAAAAGGGTATTGAACCCCCTTGATTGACCGCCTATCCATCCCGACACCTCTTCGGTGTACCGCTATGGTGCGGGGCTTCCGGCGAAGCAAGCTAAAAAGCAGATACCCATTACTGCCTTGGAGCCTTGGAGCCTTCTTTTACTAGTCTCTAAGCGCTTTCGGCAGCAAGCTGCTTTGGTAGATAACCCAACTCTTCCAGTTTTTGCAGCACTTTGGCGACACTCTCCGATAACTCTTCCTGATCAGTACGGCATTCCACTTCTGGGTTGAGGGGGGGTTCGTAAGGATCGTCAATTCCGGTAAACCCTATAATTTCTCCAGCGCGGGCGCGTTTATATAATCCTTTGACATCTCGTTCTTCACAAGTTGCCAGAGGAGCATTGACGTAAACTTCTAAAAAATCACCAATTTTTTGGCGTACCTCTTCTCGAATCTCACGGTAGGGCGAGATAGCCGATACCAAAACAACTACACCATTGCGGGTAAGTAGGTGGGATACAAAACCGATGCGACGGATGTTCTCGTCGCGGTCTTCTTTGCTAAAGCCCAATCCTTTGGTAAGATTCTGGCGAACGATGTCGCCATCTAACACTTCTAGCTTACATTCCTTGTCTTGCAAGGTTTTGGCTAATGCTTGGGTAATCGTAGTTTTACCCGCACCACTTAGACCTGTGAACCATATTGTTACACCGCGCTGATTCATAATTATTTCTGTCGCTGTCCTAAAACCTACTGTAAGTACAACTGATCCTGTTTTCTCAGGTGAAACACTAATCGTCAAGCTTCTGTTTTTTGGAATAACAGATTGTTTGCTGATCAGGCTTAGATTTTAACCTAAGTCCAGGACTTGACAATAGTTTAACTCTGTTGTGCCACAAGTTTCCCCTGATCAAAGACGCGCCATGGCACATCTATACATGGCTTCTCCTGCTGCTCTGGTTTCGCCGCGATCGCAACACCCGAAAACGTTTCGAGCAATTTATAATCGAGAGGCGCATATTGCTGCACCAATTAGCCCAACCTGGGGATTGGTCACAATATGAACCGGAACCTTTTCCAACAGGGAACTAACCCGACCTTTTTCAGTAAAAGTTCGCACAAAAGTACCATCCTGCATCAAGGGCAAAATCTTAGCCGCAATCCCGCCAGCAATATATAGCCCACCGTAGGGTAAGAGTTTGATCGCCAGATTCCCCGCTTCAGCACCATAGGCTTCCACAAACATTTTTAAAGTCTGTTCACTGAGGCTATCGCTCTTGTGCAACGCCGCTTTAGAAATCTCCGCCGCCGGATCAACGCTTTTCTCACTGCGTCCCATTTCTCGTTCCCAGGTTCTGACAACTTGGGCAATTTCTGGGGATTCGTGGGCAAATTGCCGATCTCTCAAAAACTGGTAAATGGCAACAATTCCTTGACCGGAAACGACTCGTTCAGCGGAAATGCGCTGGATATCGTATTTCTCGCGTAAATATTGTAAAAGTTGGAACTCCAGTTCAGTGCGGGGGGCAAAATCAGCATGTCCGCCCTCAGAGGGAAAAACCTGATACCTGTCCTGGTTCTGAATCAGAAATCCTTGTCCTAAACCTGTACCCGCACCGAGTAGCGCAATTGGCGCCTCGGATTGGGGAGTAACCGATTGTAGAGTACATACATCGTCCGAGTCTAAACCGAGAATCCCGTAACCAACCGCCGCAAAATCATTGATTAGAGTGACTTTGGCGATTGCGAGTTCTTCCTCTAAGCGTCTGGCGTCCAGTACCCACGCCAAATTGGTCAGGTTGGAGGTATCATTGACCACAGGACCTGCGATCGCAAAACAGGCTTTTTCGATGGTCAGTTTCCGCTGTAGCTTTTGTCCCGCTTCCGATAGAAACCTCTGGACGATCGGTACTAAGTCTGGGAAATCACGGCTAGGATAACGGGTTTCATGGAGAACCTGCAACAATTGAGAGTGTTTTTCCTCCACCAGTCGCAAAATCGTTTTAGTCCCGCCGATATCTCCTGCCAGTATTAATGTCATAGAATCTTAACTTTAATTAAATCGAATTACCTTCTCAGTTTGACTGAGGTGGGATGTATCCCCGTTGAGTTCCATCACCCATTTTTCCCCATGACCCACGAGTTTGACTAAACAGCATAAAGTCGCGTTCACTTCGGGTTGACCCCCAACTAATCCCCAGGTCGCACCGACGACTGAGGCACCATGACCTACTAATAAGATATCGTCTGTGAATTCTGTGGTCAGTCGGCGTGCTGTTTGAGCGGTGCGTTCTAGCACCTTCTCGTTGGTTTCTGGATAGTGAGCGATGACGCGGGAGGTATAACCCGAATCAATACAGGGAAAGCGCTTTTGCATTTCCTCAACAGACAGTCGTTCTGGCTCCGTTTGCATCCATTCCGGATTCAGCCATTCACTCAAACCCGCCTCTATCTTAATGGGTAAGTCCAGAATCTGAGCGATTTGGTTCGCTGTTTGTACCGTTCGCAAAAACGGTGAGGCGAAAATATGCTTGATGGTCTCACCGCTTAACCGTTGACCTAATTCCTGTGCTTGACCAACGCCATCTTCCGATAAAGGGGGATCGTAAGGACGTTGAGCTGTGTTAAACCACTCCGGGTTAACGAAGTCGAGGCGATTTCCGTGTCGGGCAATCCAGACGGTTTGAGTCATGATATAAATAACCGATAATACAAAAAATCCAGGAAAACCGCTCGCCATAGCGCCATAGCACATCAAGAACCTGCGCTCTTGCTCTCTAAGAAGGGCGGGTTTAGTGAGGTTAGAGGTTTTCTCCAAAACGTTATCAGTAAAACCCGCCCCTACAACCCTGCACCCCTGTCTTCCTTTTTAGATGAACGGCTTTTGATTAAGATATGTTACAATATTTAACGAAGTGTTGGATTGTGGCAGATAACTTATGAAATAGGCAGAGGCAAAAACAAACAAATCGGATAGCCAGCCCTAAAGTTGGATTATGGATGGGGGATTTGACTTACCCTCTTCATCCATGTTTTGAGTTTTCTAATCAATCTATTCTCCCCCTATTGAAATAAAAATTAACATTTCTCTCATAGAGAAGCGTTCACCCAAGCCTGAGGTGAACCCTCCTGAAAAGGAGCTTAGTTGCTTGAACTTCACTCATGATATAGCGATCGCTATGAAAACTGCTCAGACCTCTACAGACCTTGTTCGGACTTACCTCCAAGAAATTGGTCGTGTACCTCTATTGACCCACGAGCAAGAGATATTATACGGAAAACAAGTACAGCGTTTAAATGCCCTAGAGCAAATCAAGGAGTCGCTGTTTGAACAATTGGGTTACGAACCAACGCTGTGTGAGTGGGCGAAAGCCTCGTCCCTATCGGAAACTGAGTTACAAGCGTGCATTAGGGCGGGTCAAGTCGCTAAGCGCAAAATGGTAGAAGCCAATTTACGTCTGGTGGTTTCCGTGGCGAAGAAGTATATCAAGCGCAATGTAGACTTGCTGGACTTAATTCAGGAAGGTACAATTGGTATGCAACGGGGTGTAGAAAAATTTGACCCGACCAAAGGGTATCGTTTCTCCACCTACGCCTACTGGTGGATTCGCCAAGCCATTACCCGTGCGATCGCAGAAAAAGGACGAACGATTCGCTTACCGATCCACATCACAGAAAAGCTCAACAAAATCAAAAAAGCCCAACGCCAACTCTCCCAGCAGCTAGGGCGTGCAGCCACCGTATCGGAATTGGCGACAGAATTAGACCTGACACCAAAGCAAGTCCGGGAGTACCTGGAGAAAGCGCGTCAACCTCTGTCGTTAGATCTACGGGTTGGCGATAATCAAGATACGGAACTCGGAGAACTGCTCGAAGACAGCGGACCTTCGCCAGAAGATTTTGCCACCTATTCAGCCATGCAAGTCGATCTGGAGAAGCTGATGGCGGATTTGAGCGAGCAGCAACGTGAGGTATTAATGCTACGCTTTGGTTTAGTCGATGGTCAACCCATGACACTCGCCAAGATTGGCGATCAACTCAAAATCAGCCGTGAACGAGTCCGACAAATTGAACGGGAAGCCCTGTCTAAGCTTCGCAAGCGCCAAGCTGAAATGCGCGAATATATTGCAGTAAGTTAGTTTGTCTTATGTCTTATGTTTTGTGGGACAACCCAATAGGTGAGGTTCGGTTCCAACTACCTGATGATCAACAGTCCCTTGTTAAATTAAATGACAGATAGAGAGCTATTGCTCGGAGGTAAACGGTGAACAAGCAATCTGATCGCGAACCAGAATTTTTTGACGGCAATGGAGACAATAATCTTTTGTGGGAGTACGTACAATCCCTGAGTCCAGAAACCGTTTCCCATTTATCCAAACCCACATCGGCTGATGTGTTTCAGGTCATCGAACGTAATGTGATGGGATTGTTGGGGAATATTCCTTCAGACCACTTTGATGTCACCATTAATACTAGCCGCGAGAATCTCGGACGTTTATTAGCCTCAGCAATGGTCAGTGGTTATTTTCTACGCAACGCTGAACAACGCATGACGTTTGAAAAGTCTCTGCAAAAGACCGATTCCTCCGGCAGAGAGTAAGCCCTGAAGTAAAGGATGATTGGTTTAACTAGGGGAAAAACCCCTCCCTAGAAGTGTAGACCTCTGAGTCGGGGCGGGCGCGAGTTACATCTGTTGTAGAACCGAAAAGATACTCGTGAAAAGAGCCCCTACACACGAGAGGCGCCATAAACCCCGATTGTTCTCATTGTCCTTGGCAGGTTCACTGTCAGGCGTACAATCTAGGTGTTGCATCTAAGTTACCCATGCGTGAAGCCTCTACGCCCTTACCTCACAAAATCATTGGTGTTGCCGTTATTCGGAATGACCAAGGACAAATTTTAATTGACCGCCGCCCTGCTCAGGGGTTACTGGGTGGATTATGGGAGTTTCCTGGCGGCAAAATTGAGCCAGATGAAACTGTGACAGACTGTATTAAGCGGGAAATTCAGGAAGAATTGGGCATTGAGGTAGAGGTAGGCGATCGCGTAATCACGGTTGATCATGCCTATAGCCATTTTCGGGTGACGTTGATGGTTCATCACTGTCGTCATCTGTCTGGTGTTCCTCAAGCCTTAGAATGTGATGAAATCCGTTGGGTAACTCTAGAGGAAATTGACCAGTTTCCGTTCCCCAAGGCTAATAGTCAGATTATTGCGGCATTGCGTCAAGAGGCTGAGGGCTAATTCAGCTATTCATAGCATATCCTGATGATTGCCCATAATTGCAAGGCTTTAACAGCAAAGGTTTCAGGCATTTTTGTTTAACCAGACATGATATCATTACTATTCAATATGATTTAATTAAAATTCAGAGTAGGAAGCACTACAACAAGAAGGAAAAGGAAGCCATTCCTATGACTCTCAAAGAGCTAAAACAACATCTGTTAGCCCTAAGTCCGTCTGAAAAGGTAAAAGCCATTCAACTACTCGCTCAGAGCTTGGGTAATACTTGGCAAGGAATCGAGAAAACTCCTGGTGTTTGTGGTGGAGACGCTCGTATCATCAATACTCGAATTCCGATTTGGGTTCTCGTGGAAGCTTGTCGCCTTGGATATAGTGATTATGATCTCCTGAAGAGCTATCCAACCCTTTCTGCCGCCGATATAGCCAATGCTTGGGCTTATGCACAAGCCTACCCTGATGAAATTGAATGCGCCATTCAACGCAACGAAGCGGCATAGTTTATGGCACGTTTTTATGCCGATGAGCAATTTCCTTTCCCGGTAGTGGAGTTATTACGCAATTTAGACCATAACGTTTTGACGGCTCAGGAAGCGGGTAATGCCAATCAAGGAATTCCCGATGAAGCCGTGCTTGCGTTTGCTATCTCTCAAGAGCGGGCAATTCTGACAATCAACCGAGATGATTTCATCCATCTGCATCGTCTCGATCCTAATCATTTTGGCATTGTTGTTTGTACCAACAATCGCAATTGGGAACAGTTTGCCATTCGGATAGACGAAGCGGTTACACGAGAGGAACCTTTGCGGGGAAAGTTAATTCGTGTCGTGCGTCCTGCCAGTTGAAGCTAGAATTTTATTCTTTATAAACTTTAGCACACGCTTGTCCGGAATACCCATTAATTTTCAACTTTCGTTATCGTAACCCTGAATACTAAATTGATTAACTTACACAAAAAGCTTTTTTAATATTTGCTCTTGGCTTCCTATGATTACTTTTTGGGATTATTTTTTAAGTAGTGTTTTAAGAAATTTACTATGATTATTCAATCATAGTAAATTTCTGTAATCCAATTCAGGTTATTGTAAAGTTACATACAGCAAACTATATCAGAGATCGCCTGTGTAGGGGTTCACTTTCACGACTAGCTTTTCGGTTGCACAAGGGATGTGACTCGCGCCCTTACTACGAACGGGAAGGGCTCGCATCCCTTACTACGAACTACGAACAAAACCGCAAACCGCGATAAACTAAACCAGAGAGCATCTAGAGTAACCACAGTTGAGTTGTCATGACCAATCGCCTTGCCCAATGCCAAAGCCTTTATCTGCGTAAGCATGCGGAAAATCCTATCGATTGGTGGTCCTGGAGTGATGAAGCGTTATTCACCGCCAAGGCAGAAAATAAGCCGATTTTCCTGTCTATTGGTTACTCAAGCTGCCACTGGTGTACGGTAATGGAAGGGGAAGCTTTTTCTGATCCAGCGATCGCGCAGTACATGAATGCTAATTTCTTACCGATTAAGGTAGACCGCGAAGAACGCCCGGATATTGATAGCATTTATATGCAGGCGTTGCAGATGATGACCGGTCAAGGGGGTTGGCCCCTAAATATCTTTCTGACGCCAGATGATCGAGTTCCCTTTTACGGTGGTACTTATTTCCCTGTCGAACCACGCTATGGGCGTCCGGGCTTTTTACAGGTATTACAAGCAATTCGCCGCTTCTATGATGTCGAAAAAACGAAGCTGCAAAACTTTAAAGCAGAAATTCTTGGTCATCTGCAACAGTCGGTTATCCTCCCCGCATCAGGACAACTCACAGCTGAGTTACTCCACCAAGGGATGGACAAGACTATCCAAATTGTGGCTAGTGGGAGTTATGGACCAAGTTTTCCCATGATTCCTTATGCGGATTTAGCATTACGGGGAATTCGCTTCGACAAGACGACAGACGTTGATGCTTACCAAGCTTCGCGATCGCGTGGGTTAGACTTAGCCAAAGGGGGAATCTATGATCACGTCGCCGGCGGTTTTCATCGCTACACCGTAGACGCCACTTGGACGGTGCCCCACTTTGAAAAAATGCTCTACGATAATGGGCAGATTGTCGAGTATCTGGCAAATCTGTGGAGTGCGGGGATTAAGGAAGCCGCGTTTGAACGGGCAATATCGGGGACAGTGCAATGGCTGACAAGGGAAATGACCTCATCTTCAGGTTATTTTTACGCCGCTCAAGATGCTGATAGCTTTACTGAACCTAGCGCCGTCGAACCGGAGGAAGGGGCATTTTATGTCTGGAGTTATGCCGAATTGCAGCAACTCCTCACCGCTGAAGAATTGGCAGAACTGCAAGAACAATTTACGGTGACGTCTGAGGGCAATTTTGAAGGACAAAATGTTTTGCAGCGCCGTTACTCGGATCAGTTAAGTGATACCTTAGAAACGGCATTAGCTAAACTGTTTACTGCCCGTTATGGTTCCCCACCCAATACGATAGAAACCTTCCCCCCAGCCCAGAATAATCAGGAGGCAAAAACTAGGAATTGGTCAGGTCGTATTCCCCCAGTTACGGATACGAAAATGATTGTGGCATGGAATAGCCTGATGATTTCCGGTTTAGCCCAGGCACATGGTGTATTTCGTAAACCAGAATACCTAGAATTAGCCACAACGGCAGCTAAATTTATTTTAGAGAATCAATGGGTTGATCAGCGTTTCCATAGGCTGAATTACGAAGGTCAAGCGTCTGTATTGGCACAGTCGGAAGATTATGCTTTATTTATTAAAGCCTTATTGGATTTGCATCAAGCTTCACTAGGATTAGCCACTACACAGGAGTCTTCCCAATCGCCAATCCCTGATATCTGGTTAGAGGAGGCGATCAAGGTACAAGAAGAATTTGACGAATATCTGTGGAGTGTAGAACTCGCAGGCTACTATAACGCGGCTAATGATAGTAGTGGGGATTTATTGGTACGGGAACGAAGTTATACCGATAATGCCACACCTGCGGCGAATGGAGTCGCGATCGCGAATTTGGTGCGTCTGACGTTACTCACTGAAAATTTATCCTATCTAGATCGCGCAGAACTTGCCCTCAATGCGTTTGGGAGTGTGATGAATAAGTCGCCCCAATCCTGTCCCAGTCTGTTTACGGCTCTCGATTGGTTCCGCAATTCTACCCTAATTCGCACCAGCGCAGATCAGATTTTATCCCTAATGATTCAGTATTTTCCGGCAAGCATGTATCGATTAGAAACCAGTCTTCCGGAGGATGCGATTGGGTTAGTTTGTCAGGGACTCAGTTGTAAACCCACGGCTCATACCCAGGAACAATTATTGGCGCAAGTCCAGAAAAGTCAAACGAGGGGATAGTAATTTTTCAAGGGAACAGGGAACGGGATCATGTTAGGGAAAGCACGCAATATTCCAGCTAACCGGATAAGTTGGGTTTCGTTGCTCAACCCAACCTACTCTCGTTGATATGCACCCCCAGGGAACAGGATCTCTCACAACTTATTTAGAAGTCCTATGTCTAGGACTGTGTCCTCCCAAACTATCATTACCCTTGTGACAAAAGATGCTAATTAGAATTTTTTTAGCTTCAGCCAGTTTATTCAACTTCAGCCGACCTATTTTGCAAAAATTCACTCACAACCTGATTCAGTAATTCGTGAGGATCTGAGTTTGTGATAGCGGCATACTGTCTCAACTTTAAAATATTGTTTGAAGATAAAAGAAGCGGAGCAAAACGTTCAGGAAATGCCCAACTGCACTGTTTACACTCAAGCTGACATCCACGACATGATGTACTCTTAAAGTTGTTACACTCATCACAGAGAGGTTGCAAATTGTTCACCTCATTGCCACCACTTCTAGCCCGAGGAATTTTATGATCCTGCTGAAATCTAACCTCTGGTTCAGAACGACCACAAACTGCACATTTATGGTTGTATTGTTCCAGAATTTTTTGCCAATCTAAATCAGATAACTTGATTCGCGGAACCCTTTTTTCACTTAATCTTAAACTGACAAGTTGATAGGTTTTGCCTTCTCGTCCAATTCCGGTGATTCCTTCTTCTCCTTGGAGTTCTCGCAGACGCCGAAATACATCGACGTAAGGTTTGTATGGTTTGCGACCTGAATGTTGGCTTTTTCTGAAATTTTCAATAGCTTCTCTCAACTGCTCTTCACGTATAAGAGGTCCGGGAATACCATGTCCGGGGGGCCACAGTTCTTCTAAAAGAACTCGATAATACGATTTATTCGCTCTGCTGGGAGACACAAAACTTTGACATACTTCTTCTAACCATTCTTCCCGACTCACATTTCCTGGAACATATGCTTTACTAATAGGAGCAAGAGATAAAAACTTTTGTCTGCCTCGATGTTTACGACTTGCAGCCATCACTTATCCCCCCGCAGTAACCATACCGGATTGATATCCAATACTTCGGAGATGGCATTAAGTTCATAGTCTTTCACACAGCGCACTTGACGCTCAATTTCTGAAATATCGGATTGCTCCAGCTTGACCCAGTAATCGACATTTAGAGCCGCTGCTAATTCAACCTGGTCTAAACCACGCTGTAATCTGACTTGACGAATTCTCAAGCCGCTGATGTTTTGTTTTTTCTCCACGGTGAACATTTCAAACCCATGGTCGAAATGTTACCGAGTAATCAAATTATTCGTAGACGATTTTCGTCTACAGTGGATTTTGGCAAAGCAATCATTTATGATGGTCGTCACGATCAGGCTTTATCTCTAGTTTCATCATGCGTGTTGCTTCGTTTTTTGCAGGTATTGGCGGTTTTGATCTTGGCTTTGAAAGAGCAGGTATGCAGGTTGTGTTTCAATGTGAGATAGATCCGTTTTGTCAACAGATACTGAAACGCCATTGGCCCCACGTACCCCTTCATGACGACATCTCAACCCTCAATCCAACAACTATCCCTCCCTCTGATTTATGGTGTGCAGGATGGCCCTGCCAAGACCTCAGCAATGCCAACACCGAGCGAAAAGGACTTACAGGAGAACGAAGCGGGCTATTTTTCAGGTTTATGGACTTGGTTAGAGAAGTTCAGCCAACGTGGTTGGTCATGGAAAATGTGCCGGGATTGCTCTGCGCGGAGCAAGGAACCGCTCTTGAGACAGTTATCGACACGCTGGAAGCGAATGGGTATTTGGGGGGATGGGTATCGTGTAACGCTCTCCATGCGGGCTTACCCCACAACCGAGACCGAGTATTCTTTATCGCAAGTTTTAGATCAGAATGTGCCTATCACTTCTTTACTAACAGCAGCGAATTGTCTAGGGATACTTCGTCGCGAAAATCGAGCCAATCGAAAACTCGATCCCATTTTCGTCAAAGCACTTTCGCAGACCATCCGCTTGTGGTACAACGTCGCGGTGGCTTCGGGTACACCCTGGCAAAAAGCATCTGCCCCACGCTACGTGCCCAAACTGGAAGACATCAAGGCGGTCATTCAGACCGACCAATACTCTGTGGCGAGAAACTTGACGTGGACAGAGTGGGAGCTACTCATGGGATTTCCCCCCGGATGGACAGTCGTCGAGGGAGACTCCTTGGCAACGCCGTTGTCCCCCCAATCAGCGAATGGCTCGGAAGGCAAATTTTAGAGAGTGTGGGAAGTGGTGATTGGTGATGGTCATTTTAGGTTTAGTCTAATATTTGCCCAAAAGCATTACCCTTCTACCCTCTCCTCACTATGCAAGTCCGATGCTACCGGACTTGATATAACTTGAAGTTTGCCTTTTCCCCCGAAAACAAATAGCCAAATATTCACGGCTAGCCAGTGTAAAATAACAGCAGACCAAAGCGATCGCGTCACACCATAACTAACCGCGCAGGCAATTCCTAACAATCCCGCTAAGACTAAAAATCTCCAATCCCGGAACATTGGATAGCCGTGAGGGTAAAAATAACGAGCGTTCAAGGGATGATACAGGATAAACAAAATTGTACTCAGGCTCAACCAAAACAACCACGCCCCCGCCGATGCATTTTCCAGGAAACTGGGAAGCAGTAGCCCTCGAAAGACTAACTCTTCGCTAAATGCAGGGAAAACCAAGGTTAAAAAGAACTGAACCCCATTGAAATCCCAACGGAATTGTAAAAAACCCGTCATCAAACCGAAGGGAATCGCGATCGCGGCATACCCTAAGGCAATTACAGCACAAATTAGCCACCCCCACCCACTCGGTAGTGTGGTTAATCCCGCAACTAAGCGAGTTAACAGTGTTGACAAAACTGGAATATTTCCCAATAATACCGTTGGCGCAACCGGGAAAATTGACCCATCTCCCCCAGGGACTTGAAAACTTTGCAACACCCACAGTTTCGCATTTTTGTCAAGCAACAAATCAGCAATGATATCCTGTCCTCGACGGGGCATAATCGTCCGCCAACTCAAAATCCCGGCTAATAACTGATTATCCTGCATAAAGCGATCGCCCACACCCGCCAATGTTTCGGCGTTGTGCTTCCAGTCAGAACGCACTACCCCCAAGGGTGTTAAATTCTGTTCTAGTTCTTCCCCTAACGTCACTAACTCCTGAAATCGCTGGGTTTGGGGATGATTGGGATGCTGCTGTAGCCAAGCCTGTATCTGAGGCGTCGTCGCCACCTGTTCCTTGATCTGCTCAATGGCAATATACAAGGCTTGGTTAGAATCCTGCACGCAAGACGTAGCCGGGGTGACAATCGCACTTCCGGTTCCATCTCCTGTGCGATAGCGGGACATCATCACGTTTAACTGTTGCTGCAGCGCCTGCAAGGGTGAGAGAATCACGCCATCGAAGTTATAGTCTTGAGTTACGGCTTCGAGTTTGATTAAAACATCAACTACAGGGCGTTTCCCCAACCATCCCCGTTGTAAATCCCCCATATAATTTGCCCACGTCGCGTTTGCGGCAATAATACCGTCAGGGTTGTGGGCATAAACTTGTTGATACACAATCTCCCAGCGCAACTCATCGGTAAACGGATCACGAATGATTTCAGCCACGCCAAACGAAAAGTGACCCGTTACCGTCGCCCAAATCGTCTGTTGATCGCCATTTTCGCCGCCAATCCCACCAAACAGATGTAAGATTAAAGCGCGATCGCCTTCTTGCCAAGCTGAAATAGCATCGGGTTGAGTTTTTGCCTCTGGATCAATTAACACTGTCGCCACAGTTCCCTGGCGATCGCCTGTATTCTCCCACAAATTTGGCAGCTTATCTGCTCCTAAAATAACCCGATCCGGTTGCAATTGAAACAGCGATCGCGGCGCAATGGCTTGTACAGTAAAAATGCCCTGCTTATCCTTCGCCCCGTAAATATACCACCCCGCCTCCCCTGCGGGCGACGCTTCAAGCTGTTGTGGTGTTGAGAACAAATGCTGAGGGAAGTGAATGACTTCTTCAACACCGTCAAATCTGCCCGATTCGGGGTTGTAATGACGTACCCTTAACCCGTCTCCCTGGGTGCTGACAATCGACACTAAACCATAAAATCCCCCGGAGACTTGAATCGGAGAACGAGCAATTTTCAGCCTATTTTCCGCCCAAATCACCTCCTCTAAGCGGACAATCACATCATTTTTAGGTCTTGCTCCCGCCAACGATTGCAATGGACCCACTTGTGACCAACCATTCAGGCGATTGGGGTGAATATTACCATTTTTCTGGCTATTGCGGGTAGTTTGGTTAAATTCGATAGCGGTGGTAACAGCGTCCAGATAGGTTTTAATTTGGGGCGTTTCCTGCCATTCGAGACGCACTTTCTCACCAATTAAATCCTGGGCGGTGGTAGGGGCGTTGTACACTTGAAACCAAACCCAATCGGAGGTTGAATTGGCTTGTATTTCTTCAGGATTTGGCAAAATTAATCGTCCTACCCAATCACCGACGGAGTGATACAATGTCGGATCAATATCTTGTTCAAGGGGATAAAAAGACGATTGATTGCCCGTTGGCTGACTCAGGGCGTAATTGGGTTCCTGGGGAATAGCAGGTTGGGGTTTCGGGTGAAAACAGATCACCGCGATCGCACAGATTATTCCTAAGGCTATTAAAACCAACCCGTCAGACTTTCTCATGTCCGCTCCACCCCGCGATCGCCCTCTGACTAAATTGTAGCCTGCATTCCCTACTTCTAGTTGCAGCTTGTTTGGTCAAGGATTAACTTTTACTACAATTAAAACACATTAACTACAGTTTATTTCTGATTTAGCGCGGGGTGTGTTTCTTCCTGGACAACAGTTTCATTTAACGCTTTCTGGGCAAGATGTGTTATGTAGAACGTTACGGCAATCGTAGCCATTAAGCCAATGATCCGAATCCCCCACTGGGCAATTTGAGTTTCTGTCGTAGTGGGTTGATTGGAATTATGAATTGTGGCTAAATCCCTACCCAGGGAACCGATGTAAACGTATACCACGGTAGCTGGAACCATACCAATAGAACCCAAAACATAGTCTCGGAGGGAAACTTGGGTAACACCAAACGCATAATTGATTAGGTTGAAAGGAAACAGAGGAGAAAGGCGAGTCAGCAGGACAATTTTCCATCCTTCTTTCTGCACAGCTTGATTAATCGCTTTAAATTTGGGATGACTTTCAATCTGTTGGCAAACCCAATCCCGCGATAGGTAACGTCCAATCAGGAAAGCACCGATAGCTCCAAACGTTGCCGCGATTATCACATAGATGGAACCCCAAACTACGCCAAACAAGTAACCTCCTTTTATTGTCAACAGGGAACCTGGTATAAACAGCATTGTGCCTAAGTTGTAGATGATCATATACACAATGGGGGCTAAGACACCGAGGCTTTCTACCCAAAGTAATGAGGTGGGTATAAGTTCCCGTATGTCCAAATATTGGGTGGTAATAATCAGAAGGAAAACCAAACCCCCCATTAGTACCCTTTTCAGCTTGGAATTAAAGCGGCTTTTGCACAATTGAACCATTTGATTTCCCTCAATTTACCCGTTGGCGATTGACTAAGCATGACACCTCCTCTTCCCTTTTCCCCTTTTCCCCTTTTCCCTTTTCCCCTTTTCCCCTTTTCCCCTTTTCCCCTTTTCCCCTTTTCCCCTTTTCCCTTTCAAAGGGGGGCTAGGGGGGATGGGAGCTAGGGGATGAAGGTGGAGCAGTTCGATGGGTGCGGGTAAATAGCCCAAAACTTAAGTTGACACAGATGCAAGCTTTGCGCCCCTACATTCAATTGCTTATCAATGGATAATTAATAATTGATAATTGACAATTGATTAATTGGGTCTAAGACATCTTCATTTACGAAGAAATTAAAAAAGATTTTCCTTAATTTCAATCCTCTTATTTTTAGGAGAGGTCATTATCCATTGTCAATTTGTGAATTGTACGAATGATTACAAACTTAACTTAAGTCAGCGCACCGCCACAACTGGAACCACACCCAGCGGTGCAACCGTAACAATAGGAGGCGGTACGAATTTCGTTAATGATATCTAATGTTCCTGCGGCTAATAGTTTATTCACCGTTAAAGCTTCCCCAGTGCGAGACTTGGCGGGTATCTCTTCCATTTGATTAAAATCGCAGTCGTAAATATTTCCGCGATAATCAATGGAAAGTTCGTTACGGCACATCAAATGTTCCACCGTAGTCGGATTAAACTTATCTTCCAGAAACTTCAGGTAAGGCGTATATAGCTTTGTCCTTTGCAGGTAAAACTTAGTTCTGCCAACGGGTAAATTCGTAATCGTGAATAACTGGTTAAAGTCAATATCAAAATTATCCTTAAGGAACCGTTTATAATCCTGCTCTAATTTAACTTGATTCGGCGTTAAGGAAAAGTTTTCACTCACGGGTAATGATGGGTTATAGACCAAATCCAGGATTAAGTTGGGATTTTTTCCATAGCCCAATTGATTCAGCCGTTGAATTGACCGAATCGAATCATTATAGACTCCTTTTCCCCGCATTTTATCCACATTTTCTTCTAAATAGCAGGGAAGGGAGGCGACAACTCTCACCTGATGCTGAGCAAAGTATTCGGGCAAATCATGGAATCCCGGTTCAAAGAAAATGGTTAAATTTGAGCGGACAATCACTTCTTTTCCCGTTGAACGCGCCGCTTCAACTAAGGGTTTAAACCCATAATTCATTTCGGGTGCGCCACCTGTTAAATCAATGGTTTGGATTTGAGGAAAGCGATGAATTAGTTGGATGAGTTGGTTACAGATTTCGGGGGTAAGTTCTTCAGTGCGTTTGGGTCCCGCTTCTACATGACAATGGGTACAGGCTAGATTACAGCGTTTTCCCAGATTAATTTGAACAACAGTAATTTGATTTTTGGTTAAAGGTGTCCTTAGTTTTTGGTTAAACGGTGTTACGGCGAATGTGGCTGTCTGTGTCATTGGTTGAATTCCGGGAAATACATCTTGACTTCAGTATCTAGCTAGCCAAACCCATCTCGGCTGGCTGGGTCTATAATAAATCATTTAGTTTGATTCTGGAGCAATTAAACAGGAGTTCAATGAGTTTTTGCTGAAAATCGGCTTAATTTAGACTGAAAAAGTTAATAAAACAAGCGCTGACTATAGCAACCGCCATAGCGGTTAGGACACATCTTATGGTAGAGACATTCCGCCGGAGTTGTAGAGACGCGCCATGGCGCGTCTCTACTAGGAAAAAAGACCTAGGGGGTGACTTCATCGGATTTAGGATCAATAATCTTTCCAAAGACAAAATAATAGCTTTACATTTTTGACTTCAACCTTCATTCTGGCTTCACCAAGAAGCTTGGCAAAGAAGTTAAGCTGAGGTTACTTTATGCCATTAACTCAGGAGCCAAAGAATGAAAGGAGTGAAAGAGCAAGCCCGCCAAGAGACGATTTATAATGGTTCGCAATTAACCACCAAACCCTTCTTGATGGATGTGACGCCTCTGAGGAAAAAAAAATTAGCTTGTCGGTGGATTACCTCATCTGCTAATCCGGGAACTTTAATGGGAATGTGGGATTTTTAACTGGATTTGGCGAGAAGTTCCGCGCTGTACTTTGATGTCATGGTGTCTGACTATAACTATTGTATGGGTTCTAACTGGAGTCGATACCGATACAAGGCGACGGGTTTATCTAAAGCTTTAAAATAATCAGGATCTTGAGGGGAAAGGTAGATGGCGGTGATTTGCCATGCTTCAATTCCGGAATCGGGTGAAGGTAATTGATGATAAGCGGTTGTGGTTTCCACCTGATTTAAATAGGGTTGGTTTGTACCGCGAAAGTATTGATTAGTTACTTCTGTAGCAATAAAGCGATCGCGGCTGGGGGTTTCTGTGTTTCGATCTGTCACAATAGAGATAATTTGGCGTCCCGATCGCAATTCGGTGATTTGCCGATTCACAGAGGCGGGATCTACCTTCACCGAACGAATAGCGCCATCGCCTAGATAAGCTTGGGCGATATTTAAGCCATTGAATTCTCGATCAGCAACAACGCCGGATTCCCTTTGTCGGGGAAGGGGTATAATGCGATCGCGAGATTTAGATTGCACCTGATCAACCCGTTCAAACCGTACCCGAAACTGCATCGGCTGATTTAAATAGCGGCGATTACTCTTCATCCCCGGTGTTATCACTTCTGGCGCTAAGGGTGCAATTTGTTCGACGAGGGTGCTGGTAACATTCCAGGTTCCCTCCATCCAATCGGGATAAACTAAATCCCCAGTCGCCGCCATCACCGGGGGTTTAGTTTGCCAATTGGGGAATTGCGCCACGCGATCGGCTAATTGTCCGGCTTGTGCTGGATTTGTCCAAAAGCAGTAGACTAGGATTAAGCCCAATCCTATGAGTCTGGGAAGAATCGCCACAACTGAATTGACCTTTGCTCGGTATCGGTTAACAAGAGAGAACGCTCTCACAGTAGGATACCTCGTCAGTGAACCTCTACCCAATCCTGTCAATTTCTCGGTCTAGATGCGACTACCTGTGGGTGTTTTTTCCGACGAGTTAAAAGCGAAGGCTGAAATGCTACACTTAATATGATTAGGTTGCCGACAATCGCACCTTCGCCACGATCTGCGATACCCTACTCCAAAAATTCTTATCCGGTGAAACTAGAGTCAAACAATTAGAGAAACTGTTAGATATTGTCTCATGAACAGGGTTTACCTAGACACAAGCGTTTACAATCGCCCCTTCGATGACCAAACACAACCCAAGATTTTTTTAGAGACACAAGCTGTTATTCTCATTTTGCAAATGGCGGAAGCCCAATTAATAAACTTGGTTAGTTCTTCAGTTCTAGACTATGAAAATAGCCTTAATCCTTTTCAGATTAAACAGCAAGCCATGAATCGGTATCTACAAATGGCGACAACCCGACAACAGGTTGATGAAACAATCCGGCAAAGAGCAGAACAACTAGAACAGCAAGTAATTAAAGCGATTGATTCGCTCCATGTTGCCTGTGCAGAAGCCGCCAATAGCGATTACTTTATCACCTGTGACAAGCGATTAATTAATCGCTGTCAGGGATTACCCCTAAAAACTCTTAATCCAGTTGACTTTATTTTGGAAATAGAAGATGACAATCAAGGTAATTAACGATCAACAAGCTTTGCAAGATGGCTTAGACGTATTGATTTCACATCTAGAACCCGCTAAGTTAGCGCGTTTCGTAGCAGCTTGCAAACTAGGAGAAGGAAATTATCTTAAGCACAAAGACAAGCTTTTTGAACAAGAAACTGTTGCTAGTTTATACGAAAAAATAAAAGCCTATCAAGATTCATTGAAATAGGGTGGCTTGATCCGGCGAAAGTATTGGTTGGGAACATTCTAGACCAGCGCGGCAAAAATAACCCCCCAGTGTGCGTTTGCGTATTATTAACATGAACAAATTCGTCCTCTCGGGGTAAACCAAATCCCCAGTCGCCGCTATCACCGGGGGTTTAGTTTGCCAATTGGGGAATTGCGCCACGCGATCGGATAATTGTCCGGCTTGTGCTGGATTTGTGCAAAAGCAGTAGACTAGGATTAAGCCCAATCCTATGAGTCTGGGAAGAATCGCCACAACTGAATTGACCTTCGAGGGGTGTAGGTTAACAAGAGAGAACGCTCTCACAGTAGGATACCTCGCCAGTGAACCTTTACCCAATCATGCCAATTTCTCGGTCTAGATGCGACCACCTGTGGGTGTTTTTTCCGACGAGTCAAAATTTGAGGCTGTATCCCAAATCCCGTCAGGGTTTGCCGCCTATTTTATTATTTAGGGGCGGTCGCCAAGTCTGAAAGGCTTATGGATAAAGGATTTGAGCCTATTTTGTTCCAGGGGACTTGTCAAAGGCGATGGCTGAAATGCTATAGTTATATCAGCCAGTCGCCATTGTACCTTGAAAACTAAATACAGTATAGGTTCTGAGAGGCTGCCCTTGGAATTCCCCTGAATCCCTATCAGGGATTGAAACGAATGGGTGCCCGATCGCAGCGGAATGATTCTAGTCTTGGAATTCCCCTGAATCCCTATCAGGGATTGAAACTAAATTGGGACGCACAAACTCTATTGAAACTGGCCTTGGAATTCCCCTGAATCCCTATCAGGGATTGAAACAGCAATTTTTTGCTGAAGTAGATGAGGATAGAGACTTGGAATTCCCCTGAATCCCTATCAGGGATTGAAACAGACGATGGAAAGGCTTCCCCTTCAAGTCTTTGCTTGGAATTCCCCTGAATCCCTATCAGGGATTGAAACACCCTTGCTATTGGTACGACAAACGCGATCGCCAACCTTGGAATTCCCCTGAATCCCTATCAGGGATTGAAACAGTTAGGGATCAACTATAAAGATTTGCACCCTAATCTTGGAATTCCCCTGAATCCCTATCAGGGATTGAAACTTGAATCCCCCTCCTGGGGCATGAAGGATCGTAACTTGGAATTCCCCTGAATCCCTATCAGGGATTGAAACGTATTCAGGGTTAGGCTTTATGGCTTTTGCCTTGCTTGGAATTCCCCTGAATCCCTATCAGGGATTGAAACAGAAAAAAAGATCATATCTCTTTACTTGCAAGGGAACTTGGAATTCCCCTGAATCCCTATCAGGGATTGAAACCGCCTGCTATCGGGCGATCGCGTGGTTGTTCATGGGCAACTTGGAATTCCCCTGAATCCCTATCAGGGATTGAAACATGGAAGCCCAACGATCTGCTGATGGATCGGTTGCTTGGAATTCCCCTGAATCCCTATCAGGGATTGAACCCCTTATCCATGACAAATCAAAATTCCCAATTAATTAATCTGAAGTTCCCCCAACCAAAAAATCAAAACTGCCTCACCGTGCGGCTTTCAGCGATTTTTGACGCGCCCTACATGGGTACGATTTGAGGGTATTGAGCGCTCAAACCCTTATGGTGTAAGGCTTTAGCCTGGGTGTAGTACATCTGAATGGGGGAACTTCAGATTAATGGTAAGGGCTCTTTCATTGCCCATTGGTGTCAACTTAAGCGGAAAACCCCTCACCCCCAGCCCCTCTCCATCCCCCCTAGCCCCCCTTTGAAAGGGGGGAATGAGGGGAGAGGGGAGCAAGAAAGGTGTTATATTGCAGGCGTAGCCACCTACATTTTTCATCCTTGATTGTTCCAATTCCCCTTCTCCCATGAAAAAAAAGCGAAGCATCCTCTGTCATCCCCCCTCTTCGTAGGGGGGAACGAGGGGGGTGGGAGAAGGGGTTAGGGGATGAGGGTGAAATGCTTGCCAGTCGTGCTTTTTACCTTAAGTTGACACGGATGGGCAATGAAAGAGCCCCTACAAATACCCTTAACCGAATACATTAATCAAGTGAACAATCCCCTATCGCCTAAATTCACATCAACAAAACATTAAAAAGATAGCCAACCCCAATAATTCCCATCGTCATCAACGCAATAAAGACAGCCAATAACTCAGGCTGCAACACCTTCCTGAGAATCACCATTTCTGGCAACGATAACGCCGTAACCGCCATTGTAAACGATAGAACCGTCCCCAAAGGCAACCCTTTATTCACCAACGCCTCAGTAATCGGTAAAACCCCAGCAATATTAGCATACAGCGGCACCCCCATCACCACCGCGATCGGCACCGCCAAAGGATTCCCCGCCCCCGCCCACTGTGTAATAATATCGGCAGGAACATACCCATGAATTCCCGCCCCAATCGCAATTCCACCCACCACATAAAGCCAGACAGACTTAACAATTTCACTCGCCGAATAATAACCCTGTTCCCATCGTTCTTTCCAAGTCAGTTCCATATCATCGCCCTGATCCCGATCACAATCTGACCCTTGGCGAGACTTCTGCAACGCCCAGACAAAGGGTTCCACCCACTTTTCCAGGTGTAGCATCCCAATAATATAACCCGCCGCGATCGCTAATCCCACCCCAAAGGCTATATAGATCACCGTTGCCTTTAGCCCAAACAGTCCCCATAATAAAATAACCGCGACTTCATTCACCATCGGTGCCGCAATCAGATAGGAAAACGTGACTCCCAAAGGCACACCCGCCTCTAAAAACCCAATAAATAAGGGCACGGCGGAACAGGAACAAAAAGGCGTGACAATGCCAATTGTTGCCGCTAAACCATTGCCAAAAATCGTCCGCTTGCCACTAATCCAGTAGCGAATCTTTTGCGGGTCGAGAAAGGTTTGCACCGTTCCCACTATAAAACTAATCACGATTAATAGAGTCAGCACTTTAGGGACATCGTAGAAAAAGAAATGTAGCGCTGACCCCAGAGACGAATGCAACGATAACCCCAAAACTTTAGTAACAATTTGGGCAGCTAACCAATCAAAGGGATAAAATACATCAAACATAACTTATCCTTTAGCTGGAAACGAGAAACGGAGAAGGTATTAACTTAAATTGACCCCTGCCAAAACCCCTCTAAAACTGCAACAACGGTTTAATTTGTTCTGGCGACATCACCTTTCCCTTACTCACCACTTTGCCATTGACAGCTAAGGCTGGAGTAGACATAACACTCCGTTTCGCAATCTCCACAGGGTCAGTAATATGGAGGACTTCAGCCTCAATACCCAAAGACGCGATCGCACTTCGGGCATTTTCCTCTAATTGATGGCATTTTTTACAACCCGTTCCCAGAATTTCTACCGTAAGCGTATCCATAATTAAAGCCTCATCATAGTTTGCATCGTACTCAAATTTATCAGAATTGTCTTCACCCTTAAAACCAACATCCTTGAAGACAATACACTGGCGTTCTTCCCCCAACCGTTGAGCATTTTCTTGACAACGATTGAGCAAAGGCAATAATTCTGTTCGTAGCCGTTGTAACTGCTGGATATTGTCTTCAATTTGCTGAACTTTTTTCAGCAACATCTGATAAACTTCACCACAAGACAGAGACTCTCCATCTTGCAATACCAGTAATTCTTTAATTTCGTCTAAGCTTAAACCTAACGCCTTAGCCCGACTAATAAAGGACAACCGTTCAATATCCTGGTTATCAAACAAGCGATATCCAGCCTCTGTACGTTTCGGACTCGGAATCAATCCAATCCGTTCATAAAAGTAAAGGGTTTGGGGATTAAGTCCCAACTTACGCGCCACTTCACCAACTTGAAGCATATTGCCTCAACTCATTCAGAATCCACTGCCTTAATCATAAACCTTATACCTAGGTATAAGGTCAAGCCCTAGTCAGAAAATATTGCCCCAAAAAGCCCATCCCCGCATCGGGGAGGGTTCATAACCCATCCGGATTAACTACCCCTTTGATACAGCAGATTTGGTGGTTGATGAGGTACAGCCTCACTTACGCGCCATCGCGCTGTAATTCAGTCCGCGCAGGCGGACTTTGTTTGTGTAGCAGTGACTTCTAGTCGCCATGGCAAACAAAAAGGGAGTGACTTAACCCAATGCATCAATTAACTGAACAACTCGCTCCTTAATCTCATCTCGTACTCGCCGAAACGTCTCTATCGGTTCACCCGCCGGATCATCCAATTGCCAATCCTGAAACACCTCCCGCAATACCCAAGATTCAGGCAAATTTACCCCACACCCACACAGAGAAATCACCGCATTATAATCTTCAGCCTTAAAATCACTTAACGGCTGAGACACTTGCTCACTAATATCAATCCCAACTTCCGCCATCACCTCAACCGCCGTAGGATTCACCTCAGACCCCTGCAAACCCGAACTCGTCACCGCAATTTTTCCCGCTCCTAATGTGCGAGCAAATCCTTCTGCCATTTGGGAACGACAAGAATTTTGCTTACAAACAAACATAATAGATTTCATCACCATACTCCCATATTTCTCCCCATAAAACTCTCATTCAACACTACTCAATTCCTCTGCGTACCTCTGCGTAAACCTCTGCGTCCTCTGCGTTAAAAAACCCAACTCCCCAACCCCCCAATCAAGGCGCAACACAACGCGGATCACGCAATGTTGCCTTTTCCGGTTCCCGTGGAAACCACATCGCCGTTCGTTTACAAAACTCCACCAACATCAACATCACAGGAACTTCAATTAACACCCCGACAACCGTCGCCAACGCCGCCCCCGAATTCAAACCAAACAACATCACCGCCGTCGCAATTGCCACCTCAAAATGATTACTCGCCCCAATTAACGCCGCAGGTGCCGCATCTTCATAAGCTAAATTCATCTTCAACGCCGCCACATAGGTGATAAAAAAGATAAAATTCGTCTGAATAAACAGCGGTACAGCAATCAGCAAAATGTGCAGCGGGTTATTAATAATCAGTTCTCCCTTAAAGGCAAATAACAGCACCAACGTAATTAAAAGCGCCGTAATCGAAATCGGACTCAAATACTTAAGAAATCTCCGTTCAAACCACTCCTTGCCTTTGTGTTTAAAAATCCAATACCGACTATACATCCCCGCCGCTAAAGGCAACCCCACATAAATCAATACCGATAACACAATCGTTTGCCACGGTACCGTTAAATCATTCGCCGCTAATAACCACCGTCCTAACGGCGCATACAGAAACAACATGGCAAGTGAATTCACCGCCACCATCACCAAGGTATGTCCTTGATTACTATAAGACAAATACCCCCACATCAATACCATCGCCGTACAAGGGGCAATTCCTAATAAAATTGCCCCAGCAATGTAAGAATTTGCCCAAGTAACTTCCGCCCCGCGAATGATCTCAGTTTCCGATAGCAAAGGCTGAAATAGCCAACCCAGGAAAAACTGGGCAAAGGCAACCATGGTGAAGGGTTTAATTAACCAATTCACCACCAGAGTTAAAATCACGGGTTTTGGCGCACGCACTGCCCGCTTCGCTTGGGTGAAATCAATTTTCACCATAATCGGATACATCATGAAAAACAGGCAGATGGCGATAGGAATGGATACCTGATAAACACTCATGGCATCCAGTGTTACTGCCACACCGGGAAATAATTTGCCCAAGGCGATACCCACAATGATGCAGAGTACTACCCAAACGGTGAGATATTTTTCAAAGAAACTAAGTTGACCCCCAACTTGGGGTGGTGATGGTGTGGCGTGAGATGAATTAGTACTCATAGGAATGAATCAAACTGCAACCGCTAATGGTTAAAACTTTTTCTGTTTGCGTAACAACTCACCGATGGTGAGATTAAATTCAGATTTGCCGTCAAAGACTGTACCTACTTTGTTTTGAAAGAAATGCACATTAATCAGGTGATACCCCTCTTCCGGTAGCGGTATATAGCCAACCGAACTGACGATTTCTGGGGCGTTCTCCAGGTAAAACGCCACAAATTCTTGTAACGCTGGGTTTTTCTGGGCAGCCGCCGCGTTAACGTAGATAAACAAGGGTCGAGTTAGGGGTTGATATTCAGCATCCTCAACGGTTTGACGTGAAGGCAATACAGCCCCCTTGCCACTATCAACCGCGATCGCGTTTAATGTATCTTGATGGGTTTCGTAATAGGCTAAACCAAAATAGCCCAACGCATTGGGGTCTTGATTCACCGCCTGTGCCAGAATTTCATCATCCTCACTGGCGGTATAATCGCTACGACTTGACCCAGCTTCACCGACGATGGCTTCGGTAAAATAATCAAAGGTGCCAGAATCTGTCCCCGGACCATATAAAGTTAACGGTTTCTGGGGAAAAGACTCCCGTACCTGATTCCATTGAGTGATTTGGCGTTGAGCTTCGGGTGCCCAGATTTTTTGCAATTCTGCCACCGTGAGACTCTCTACCCAATCATTTTCGGGATTGACTACAACAGTAATCGCATCAAAGGCAACGGGGAGTTCAATGTAAGCCACCCCGGCTTGTTTGCAGGCTGCCATCTCATCGGCTTGAATCGGGCGAGAGGCATTATTAATATTGGTTTCGCCAGCACAGAACTTTTTAAACCCACCCCCTGTACCCGAAAAGCCCACGGTGACATTGACGGGCGCTTTTGTCGTGGCATTAAATGCCTCAGCAACAGTTTTCGTAATCGGGTAAACCGTACTCGAACCATCGATTTGAATCGGTTGGGGTGACTGCGACTGGACTTGGGAACATGCGCCCAACAGTGCCGTAGCCGTGGCAATTAGCGCCAATTTTGTCCCTGGCAGGATTTTGGGTTTGGGGATAACGTTCATAGACCTCAACCCCTGACGGAAACTATGGGGTTCCTTTTAACGTATCAAAAAAAGTTGATTTGTCAAGCCCTTATATCCCGGATAGAGGGGATGTACTCCAAAGAAAGTTTATATAGCAACCGCCAAGGATGTTAGGACTAAACCCGCCCTGGGAGCAGGGGAAAAGGGAATTCTAGAAAACCTCTATAGGCATTAAGACTGATCCGAACAAGGACGAGCAGGTAAAATCGGACTAAAGCGGCGGTATTCTGCCAAATATTGTTCTAACAGGACAAACTGAGGTAAATTCAGGCTGTAATACACCCAACGCCTCTCCTGACGAGCGCGAACCAAGCTGGCTTCTTTGAGAGTTTTCAAGTGAAACGATAACTTCGACTGACTCACCTCCAGCACTTCACAGAGTTCGCACACACAGAGTTCCTGTTCTCGCAACAGTTCAACTAGCTTAATCCGAATTGGGTCAGATAGAGCATGGAAGCTGGAGGTAATCAGGCTCAGATTGGCAGGAGAGGCGGTGGCTTGCATCAACTTTTCTTGAAACATCCCCTTAATTGTAATGGGGGTGCAAGGTACCGTCCCCTTAATTGGCTTAAAATAGGGTTAAACACCTACGTTTACATCATTGCTGAAGGCGATCGCGGAAGTCGTCTCGTGTTTGAGTATCCTTGCGGGGATTAAGTAGGTTGAAACTTCAGGCTGATTTTGTTATTGAGCGATCGCAGTGTCTTGGCGAGGTTTATTTAGCTCCCCATTGCGGTTACTCGCTCACGTTTTCTGGGCGCACCGACGTGCGCCCCTACGATTTTACAGCGCTTTTGGCGACGCATTTAACCTTTTTGAGACTTCCATCTTCCTTAAGATCCACAATTTCAACCTTAACCGTTTGCCCTTCAGAGAGCGATTTTGCCTTTTTTGGCTCTTTTTCCGTTAATTTAATCGTTCCCAGAATCGTATATGTTACTTTATTTCCTTTAACGCCTGTAACCGTTGCGTCCAAGATTTGACCCACCCGAAAGTCATGAGTGCTAACCACCTCAGCAATTTCAGCTTGACGCGCTGACTCAACAACGGGGGCGCTAATTTCGCCAACGGGTTCAGCGTTTTGGTAATAGCGCATTAGCCGATAAGACCATCCTAAAATATGTAACATGACTGGGGGATTATCTTGATAGGCTTTTAGGTATTGGTTACAAGTATTGTCAATCGCTTGGTAATAGTCAGAGGTTCGCTTACTATGTCCAATTTGTCTGCCATTTCTGACCAATGTTTTGAGATAATCAAACAATTTTGTTCCATCTTGGTTGGCGTAATTGCGAAGATAGGCGATCGCTTTTCCTAGTTCATTGGCGTCTGTATCTGCTTGAACCAAGGTTTGCGCGATCGCGTCGGCAATTTGCCACTGGAGTTCGGTTAAGTCTTCTGTTATTACCATAGAGATTTTATCCTTGGTTCTTCCAGGTTATTAGAGACGTTGCATGCAATGTAGAGACGTTGCATGCATTGTAGAGACGTTGCATGCAACGTCTCTACATTGGTGCTAATACATTCCCTCCGGCGGTTCTCTCTCAGTAGGATATCCCAACACCTTGACTAATTCCTGCAATGGCTGGGATTGCACTAATTCTCGATGCGCCGCCTGAATCGCCTGTTGTATCAACTGTTGCAATGGTTTTCCGGTGAGGGGTTGGGATTGGGTTTGGTAGGATAAATAGCGATCGCGTATATTATTGGCAGGTTCTAAACTCCTTACCTCAACTGTCATTGTCCCCATCCCAATCGGTTTACCGCCACCAACTTTAAGTGCGATCGCATTCAGTTTATCTTGTCCGAGTACAATAAGTAGGGTTCCCAGTTCCCCTTGGGTTAAGTTTCGATAGGGTAACGATGTGGTAAATACAAAAGTTTTCGCCGCTTGTTGTACTGATATTCCCTGCTGTTGCCCTTTATCTACAGCCCGAATTGTGTGATAATAAAATTTGCGCCCAGTGACCTTTCCCTGGTTAAAATAACCTGGATATTCATGAGGACGAGGACGATAGAGAGACGGCATAAATCCGGGACGAAATTCGGTTGATTCACACTCAGCATCACTAAACTGAATTAACCCTTGCCAATTGAGCGCCCCAAATACGCGACAAGCCGGACAAAGTTGGGTTTTGTTGCGACATTCCTGATAGCCTTCGGGAATTTGATTGGGTTTTGCCTTCGTTTTGCACAAGCAGCTACGGGTAATCGCTTCATAGGTGGAACGTACCACGCCTTTGAGAGAACTACCGGGAATCATTAACTGTCCTTCGCTTCCCTGAATCATGGTTTTAATCAAGGGAATCGACTTTTCTCCCACATCCGTTCCCAGGGCGACAACTCCCGTAGAAACATGTAATCCGGTTTGAACGGTTAATTTTAGATGTAACGTTCCATGGATGCGATCGCGATAATATTGATCTTGCCCTTTGGGATGTTGTAATTGCGGCTTTTCTTTGGGTAAAGGGATGAGGTGATAGGGTTTAGGGGCAATTATTTGGGATTGCTGAGGGTGGGGACGGGGTTTATTATAACTCATGTTGGCATATCCACAGTTAAGGCAACAAAATGCACCGTTGCGGTGGGTTTAGCGATAAAATAACGCTGGGCTAGTTTGGGCTTATTGTTGGCACTATTTCTCACATCCAGACTTTCAGGGTAAATTCGCGATCGCGGGAATCGGGTTTCATTTGTAGGATACCCATAAGCGGGGCGTTGTTCGGTTTTCCAATAGGATTTTTCTTCCGATTTTCCCTGATTTTCTGTGTCTTTTACAATCGACGTGAAGCGCGGAACTTCACCCGTATTCGATAACACAAGTAAGCTATAACGGTCATTTTGGCGTTTCCAACGTAACTCGCGATCGCAATTAAACATCTGTCCTTCGGGAGAGGGAAAATTATCAGGTAATTGTTCCACAATTCCACTCACTTGATGACTCCAACGCAGAAAATAATAACTCGGCGTCGTGGCTTGCTGTTGCAATAATTCTCTTAACTGGGTTTCGGTGAGCAACTTTTCATAAACACCAACAAAAGGATTCATGCTGCAACTCCTTCTACTGTGACTCTTCACGGGAAGTCTAGAAACTATTGTAGAGACGCGCCATGGCGCGTCTGGGCGGGTTTAGTTACATCTGGTTGTAACCGAAAAGATAGTGGTGAAACCCGCCCCTACACAATTCACACTCACGTTACGCCACATACCCTGAAAAGTCGGCTTCCACTCTCTGACACCAAGCCCGAACCGCCCGCATAAATAAATCCTCAACTTGTTCCTTTCCTTGCCATTTTAACTGTACTCCAAACCCCAGCGCCATTGATTCCGCCCGGAGAGGAGTATCTTGCATATCATTAGCCGGAAAACCATAACGATTTCGTTCCTCTTCCACCAAAAACATACCAGCCCCCAAAAGTTGATTATCTTCCCATTCACCGCCACCTCCCAGACTACGAATCCGTTGATTTTCAACAACACAACCTGGATATTGAACAACCGCCTCGTTTAATTTTACCTCGACAATTCCCAAACCGCGAGACTTAGCAAACCCCAAACCAAACCATCCCTCATCTAAATCGCGCAACACCAAGCCAATTAATCCTAATTGGGCTAATGAGAAGTTTTTCAGATGGAGTTTAGTACGAAACTCCCCAGCCGTACAAACTTGGTAATTAAAAGGTCCCACCGCCACCGAACCAAACACGCGGTCAATCGCCACACCATTCCGTTCTTCCAGTTTCACAGGTTGAGATTCAACGGGATAAGCATCCTCAATTCTCACCCGACTAGCAATTGACGTATTACCAAACATTTGATCCGTAAAAGAGGATAATTTATAGATATCAGAAGCTGACTTATCTTTCAGATAGTGATATGTATCATTTAACGGATCATTTGCCCAAAGCATATTCGGATTATCGGAATTCCGATTATCGCGTCCCACCGTTCTCACAATTCGTTCCGCATGGGCGCGAATTGCCCCTTTTAGAGAACTTCCAGGTAAATAAACCGAACGCCCTCCCCCATGATAGGTTTCCACAAATTCCATATCCGGCTTAGTGGGATCAGCACCTTCCCGCCCTGACTTAATCAGAATCGGACTACAGGGGATTAAACTAAAATCAATCGTACATTGATTAACCAATCGTTTGTGCATAATCTAACTTTATCTGAAAAAACCTATCGTTTAAGCCGCAACTAAGGTATCGAGTTGGGCTTCACAGTGTTGAAAAATAGAATTGACAGCAGCAAATAGGGAATCGAGTTCTTGAATACTGTAAAACGTAATATTTTTAGTAAATACATTGCCTTCTAGTTTACCAAACTGCCAACAATCACCATTAGAAACAATCCCAAATACAGGAATCTGAGGATGTTGATTCAGGCGTTGAGCCGCCACCATTTCTGCTGCACACTGACCCCACCCTTCCTTAAACTTATCTTGTTTTGCCTCAACCAGTAAGAAATAGGGTTGGTCAAAAACAACCTTTCCCAGGGGAGAGCGTTTAGCTAAAATATACTCTGGAAATCCAGAAAGATTCTCATCGTAATTCAGGGATTCATGACTCCATAAAATAAACTTACTCGAATAACATTTCCAGACTTCTTTAAGCACCGGATAAATGAGATTCTCACAAATAGCAAACTCTGAATTATTAACCACCCCTTCCCGCATCACCATCTGGAGATCTTCGCGGAAATAGTCCGGAATCTCAAAGGGAGATTCAACAATAAAATTCGCTTCAGTATAAATAACTTGAAACTCTTGGATAACATCCGCGATACTTGTGTACTTGCTAAATGACATAATCACCTCACAACATTTCGTTCGTAGTGAGGGCTAAAGCCCTCTCCAGCTAGGCGTTAGAACACTAAAGTGTTCACTACAAACAAAGCCCTATTTTAGCTGGGTCAAGCCAGTAGTGGCGTAGCACATCTAATTTGATAGATTAGATTCGGCTTGTAGTAGGGAACCTTGGTTCTTATATTCTGTTGGGTTTCCTGTCGTCAACCCAACCTACAACCTATTCCACCATTTTAGCTGTGTCAGTCCGCCATCGTGCGTTAGCGGAGCGTAACGCACCGTTGAACAAAAGTGGTGTTGTTCAATTATCAGTAACCAGCCCAATTAAATCCCTCAACCCACTCCGACAATAAATTGATACATCATCACCTCGCATTCACCTCAGCGTTTTGATTTTCCAATTTTTTAAGATGGTCAATCAATGATTGTACCCACTGGTCTTTATACCCTTTACTATCCTCATAAACCGAATCCTCATTATTAACCGTTTTTTTGAGATAATCCAGTAACTTATTAGCATCAATCTTATCCGGGTCATTTTCATCTCTGGCGTCAAACCAGTGCATTTTATCAATCTCTAATTTAACCACACCTAAACCCCGCGAACGCCCTCCCCCCAGTAGAATTTGTTCCGTTTCAAACTGATGTAACCCAATCATTAACAACCCCAACTCCCAATCATCAGCATTTTCCACCACCGCTTTAAACTCAAACGGAGTTCCTGCTGGAACCACTTGGAAATCATACAATTTCCCATCAGCCGCCGTTTCCGTATCCCTATCAATCGCCACTCCATCTCGTTCTTGATATTGCCCAAACCAATAATTTGACAGTACCATCAAATCTCGAACTTGAAACTTACTCGCCAGCCAAGGCGAACCAAATAGATGAGATGTCAAATCCTCGTGTTTTAAAATATCAATAATAATTTTTGTCAATTTTTTGTCCATTTTAAATTGTTTTTCTGGATCATCTTTAAGTTCTTCTTCAATGTCTTGCTTTATTTGCTCTAGCCCTCTTCTGAGAATACGATTATCGCTATCCCGTATTGATTTAGCCGGAATAGATGATTCTGCTTCTAGGGTTGGATTAGCCGCAAGACTCGGATCGATACCACGGAGGAAGCTTTCCAGGCGCGATCGCAACGCCCCCTTAAAACTAGCTCCGGGTATCAACGGTTTACCCAACGCATCTTTAATCACCGGTAAATCCGAACCAATCGGTTCCGTGGAACGCCCTGAACTAATTCGTAGTGCAGTTACTGTAGTTAAGGTTCCGCTAATTTCCAAACGATTCTTAAAACGATCAAACATAAGATTATCTCCCATTTTGTAGTTGCGCTATCTTCGCCCTAAACCTTCGCCTCCCCACCACCAACCCTGACTCTAACTTTTAACAGGAAATCTATAAACCTGCGTCGGGGCGGGTTTAGTTACATCCGGATGCAACCGAAAAGATAGTAGTGAAACCCGCCCCTACACAATCTCCCACTCAAAACTTACCTTCCTTCGTTGCGCCACTGCGAATCAATAAACCAGCTAATTTCTGTGCTGGTAATTGGAAGAAATCTGCTAGAGAAAGTTGGGTCAGAGACTCAAAAGTTGATGTCATATTCATTTAAGTTTGAATCCAAAAGTTTTGACAACCTGATAAAGAGCATAATATCAGGGGTTATTATTGACATAATCATGCTCTCCATAATGACGCAGGTATAACTGACCATCCTTGGCGAGACAACTTACACGCCGAGCTTTGGGGAGATCGAAATGATCAATATCTTTATGCTTACCCTCGTATCGACGGAGCCGAAAAATACCATCTTGCTTCATAGCGCTGATACCATCTGTATGATTATTCAGCAGGCAAGCTGCTCTAGCTAAATTCTCTTGTAAAATCACTTTTTCATCGGATGGTTTACTTTTATAGTCATCTAAAAAGCTGTGCGTATATTCAATTTTAGGGAATTTAAGGGGTTTATCTTGAGATAAAAAATATTCTTTACACTGATTCCAAATTAATTGTCCCCAAGTTGATAAAGTCATGTCTGGTTCAACGACTAAAACCCAGTTTGAAGTAACTTTTTTAGTTTCTTCCCAAGATGTTAATAATTCTCTATCGAAGTCCATCATTGCTAGTGGAACTTTGTAGGGTTCAACTTCAGATTTATTAACTTCAATAGGTAGCCTGGGAATTTTAATCAATTTATTTGAGCCTTCAAAAACATAAATTATTTCATCAGCATAAAACATACCGATCGTATTCATGTAACCTTGGATAGCCTTAAACCCTCCCACTAAATTAAAGCAAATTTTGGCTTGCTTTTTATATCCTTCAGTGACTTGTTGTATCCAAGGTATTAATTGAGCAATTCCTTTGGAAAAATTGTGAGTATTTGCCGTGGAAAGTCCAGACCCTGGCTCAGGATAAATATTTGTATTAACTATCCCCTGATCAACTAAAAATGATTTAACAATTTCCGCTGTAGTTCTCCCTTGTTCAGTGTCAGTAGTAATTAACCAGTGAATATCTTTTTGCCCTTGGCTCAAATCTTCTTCATATAATCCATAAATTCCGTTTAGTTCTGCACTAGCTTCTCTGATTCCCAATGTATTACCCGTAGATAATACTTTTTCAGCCTTCTCTTTTAATTCCGCAATTTTATTGACAAGTTCCGGATGAGATTGATTAACCTGATCACGGGTTAGATTCGCATACTTTTGCAATTCTTCATTCCAGCCTGAGTCAAATTCATCATCAATCTGATTGGTTAGCAAACTTGTTCCAACCGTTGAAATTACTAAACGAGGCATAGTTTTCATAGAATCATTCATTGTTTTAGTCTTTAATAGTTATTTTTACGAGCTTGACTCTCTCCTACCAGAGCTGTATGTTCTCTTGCCAAATATCCCAGATACAGGCGAGTTAGTTTGAGATGAATATTTTTGATAAATTGGGCTTTATTTTGAGTATCCGTCAGATACTGTTCCAATGGATTGTCTTTGGGTATTGGTCGTCTCACTCTATCCAGTATTTCTTGTGCATCCTGCTTTAAACTGTCAATCTGTTCAACAACTGCGGTTGCAAAGAGATTTTTATCTTTAGAGACTTTCCATATTCGACTCGCTCCACTACGACCCACTTGATAACGAATATAGTTTTTGATTGATTCAATAGAAGCATTCGATTCAGTTGCAGCAGCAAGAACATTCTTAAAAGGAGATTTGGGATCTTCGCTGGCAATAGAAAAATTTTTGGCTATGGTTTTAACATTAATAATAATATCATCCATTTGCCTACTTATTTGTACATCTGTTCTCAAGGTTAGTTGTTCTTGGAGTAATGGATCAAGTGATTTATCCATGTCTAAACTGCCTCCTCACGTAAAATTAAATGAAATTCATTGCAAATTTGCACTTGACCAAAGCCCTCGCAGGTGCGATCGCCTACTCCCTTGACTTCCAAATATTCTAACCTCTCCATCCAGAGATTGGGTTGAATCGTACTGAAAAGATAAACAGCTCCCTTATTAGTAATCAACTCTACATCTTTCATCAATCCCCAAGCAGAATTCCAACCTGATAGGTAGTCATAGCTGCTGTATGCCGCGTGTAGTTGCAGGGATGAATCTGTAACACCTGCAAAATGCTGTAGCATTTCTGGTGAAATTACCGTGGTACGTTGCCAGTTTTCATTCAAAATCGTATCTGACTGTAAATCAATAGTAAAATACGTGCGATTTTGCAGCAAATCTTGTTGCGGCTGACCAAAAATTTGCCAATCCTGCCAACGCTTATGTAGTTTGTGCTGAAACATCTTGATTCGCTCCTCTACGGATGGGTTAACGGCTGTGGTATCTACAGGTGAATTAGCCGTGATTTTTACTTTTCCTAATCCCCGTGAAGTTGAACCACCCAAGCGGAAATCTTGCTGATGATTAGTGATAAAGCTTTGTAAGGATTCGGCTAGTTCATCGGCGACTAGAATAGCTCCTGTATAAATCACAGGCTTTTCTTTCTTTCCTACAATTTGAGACTCATTCAAAACTTCAATGCTATAGAGAACTCCTTCCTGTGCAGTTGCTCGGCGTCGATTGATGCCAACTCGTGTTAGCAAGCGGGTATTGGCAGAATGGCTGTAGTGCTTGCTACCAATTTTACTGAAAAATCCAGTAAAAGTATCCACTCTATCACCATCTTGAGGACAAGTCGGGTCATATAAATGACCATATCCATCAGCACAAAAGCGATCGATTAAGGTGTCAAAAACACCATTATGCTCAGAATCGTTAGGTTTAGATTTAAAACCGCGCTGAGTTTTGGAACTTAGAGCCGTAGCAGGTACAACTCTAACGTCTGACTGAACTCTAGTTTGTTTTTGTCCCTCAATGGTTGCTGGATACGCATTGTAAAAAATTGCTGGATTGTCGCCCAGAAATACAGCTTTAAAATCACCCCCATTTTCTGCAAAATTAGTTGACTGATGTCCCGACTGTCGCAGAATCTGAGCAGCCATCGCACCCCGAATTACTGAACCCGGAATATAGTCTGCCGCTTCACTGACTGAACCCCCTGGTTTTTTCCGCCCAATCGCCAGAGGAGATAACACCTTAATTTCCAGTTGAATGCGCTTCATTTACTCCTCCTTTAGCTAAATAATTCCACACTGACTCATCCACCTGAATTGGGGGAAGTTCCCACTTTAACCATCCCAATCCTGTGGATTTAGAACCCCCCAAAGCATTAATATGGTGTAACCCGGCTAAAATTAAGGCTTTGGCATAGAAAGGATAATTGGGTTGAAGATGAATGTCTCCAGTAAACTTAAGCTGGACATTTGCGGGTGAGGTTTCTAGGAAGTAGAGTTTTTTCTCTTCAGCAGTATGACGACGGCGGTTAATAGTCACACCAGGGCGGAGAACCTCTGAGGGAAGATTTTCGGGTTCTTCTTGGCAAATTAAATCATCAAAAATGACTCGTGACGGTAAGGCGGGATTCCCAAACATCTGACAAATTAAACAATGATATCGGTGATCTCCAGATACTCGATAATCCTCGTCTCGTTGAAAACGCCTCACCTCCTCTGCGGGAAAATCTGCACGCTGGGGACACATAGTTTGAGGATTGGGTGCTTGACAAATTGCCCACCCTAACCCCCGTGCTAGTTTCTCACATTCATGGCGCAAACGCCCTTTAAGTTGAGATGCAGGAATCAAAAGTTTGTTGTCCGCAATACGCACAATTGGCTTATCGGCTAGAGAACCCGAAGAACCTCCCGCACCCACGCATAAAGCAGTATCAATGATAGCCGTTAGGGAGATTGTTTCGACTGGATTGGATAATAATTCTTGTAGATAAATCATGGTAATCGCGCCTCCGTCTGGCTAGGTTGTTCAGCGGTTTCGACAATAAAAGGATAAAGTTCGACCAATTCCCGCCAGATGGTTTCATAAGTAGTCGTACCATCCTTTTCCGGTAACGACATCCAGGGTGCTAAATTACCCTTATTAGTCTTGGCATCACACCAGGCTTTTTCAAAATACTCCTCCAATAGTTTTTGGTTTTCTGGTTTTAAGCGAACGCGGAAATAGCGATAATTTAGCATAGCTGTCTGTTTGCCTTGTTCAAGTAAACGGCGGATTTGGTAAAGTTGCGATCGCGGAAATTCTGACTGCTTTATTTTCTCCCCGGTTTCAATCAATCCGCCGAGTTCGTGTAGGGTATAAGGTGCGCCATAGAGTTTAAGAGTTGGTTTACTTTTTTCTTGTTCCTGCATAGTTAAACCCTCTTGGCGAAACTTTGCAATATCTGAGGAAATCATGGTTACTGATTTCAGGGTGAGAAAGTCAACTGTACCGCCGTGATAGTTATAATATTTTTTTAAGTCCTTTGCCTTCTTCTTTGCTGATTTGAGTAATTGATCATAGAATCTTTTGGCATAGTATATGGGGGTATTATAAGCGGTAATTAAAACTCCGATAGACGTACTCAGTTCACAATGGCTTTGGGGTGGGACTTTACCTTTATATCGATGGGCTTCTTGTTGACTCGGCAATGACTGGTAACCCATTTCTAAAAGTATAGATTCAAACTCATCGCCAATGGTTTGAGCTATTTTCAGGGCTTTGTTAGCCGGGACAACGATTAACACATCATCTCCACCCAGCAGCAAAATCTCAAAAGGGTGAATCCACTCCCCATTTTTATGGGTTGATTCATCATCCGGGTCTAAGTTTTTCAATTGATGAGGTTCTAGGTGTTTGGCTAATGCAATATAAACGGAGTTTTTCGTTGCCTCAAAAATATCTGCACTAAATTTTCTATATTGCTCAGAACTTTGAATTGATTTTTGGATGTAACCTCCCATATTATTGCCATCAGCATAAATGTAACCCACAAAGCCATCACTAGCATCCCCAATTTCTGTCAAGGTTTGGGCGGCTTCAACTGTTATAGACGATTTATTTCGGTAGTACTTTTCTTTATAGTGGTGATTTATTTCTAAGAATTCATCATTGAACTTCGTTACCCAGTCTTCAATAGATTCCGGTTTCCAGGTAAAGTGTTCGGTGTACCATTTGGGTAACTTGTCTGGCTCAACAGCACGCTTTGCTAATAATCCCACAACTCGCTTCCGCGCTAAAGGTTCAGATAACCAAGGTTGACTCGGAATCGTATTGGCTTGTACCGCAGCTAAAGCGCCAGTATTATCATCCCGGAGTAAATAAGGATGGGTTTCAAACATGGGTGGGTAACGGCGGCTGGGGCGATTACTTCCAGGTTTATCGTTACCATTGCGTCGTTGATTAAATTGAACTGTTAACTTGCCGATTATTTCGTTAAAATTCTTGCGTTTCTGAAATTTCTCCTCCGGTGTGTTAACATCGGTGCGATCGAAATAGGCTTTAACTAAAGGGTTGTCTTGATTCTGCCGATACCATTCTAACCACGGGGTGTCGTCAATTTTATTTTGCAACAACCCAAAACGAATTTCCAACAGTCTAAATGTATCCCCAACCACACAGGAGTTAGCAGTTAACGTTTCCTTGGTGTAGCGTTTTTCCATTGCGTCAGCTAAATCATCAACCAGTGCCGCCGGACAAAATGCTATAGTCACAGCACCAGAGGAGCGAACAATCAGTTCTGGGATTAAAGCAGATTCTAAGTCGGGGAAATATTTTAAAAAATCCTTAATTGAATCGGTTCTTTTTCCTTCGTCAAAAAACGCTGGGATATCAATCAAGTTAATTCGGTCAAGTAAGGCTGACGCGCCCCGAATTTCTGGAAGTTTAGCGGATTCAAATACATAGCCTTTAATCTTTGTTGCACCGCCGTAGACTAAACCGATTCGGGTGGTTTGCTCCCACAAATTGGGATAATTATCTTTAAGATCAGTAATTTTATCGGGAAAATAGTCTTTGGGAATCCCTTGTAGTTGCTCAACAGCTTCAACGTGCGATCGCACTTCCTCTGGAACATTTTTTCCTTGAAGCAACGCCTCTCGCATTTGCTGCAAGATACTTAAATGAAACTGGTGTTCACGCCTCTCGCCCCAAGCGAGACACCAGGCGATTCCAATAGTTAGGGGGTGTAGAGAATGAGTCATAATTGAGCGTGCTTTTAAGTTATTGTATCCAAATACTAGAGAGAATAGATAGGGGAATGTCTAGGTTGTGCTATCCTTCCTTTCTCTGTGACTCCCAATCCACACAGCATCTAGGTTTAGGGTTCCTCAGTCGGGTGATTTAGTAACTATTGTTACTGACAAAAAGGGGGACAAGGATAAAAATTGTCTTAGCTAATCATTGCCGAAAGCTATATCAACGTGAACCGGATTATCCCCCTCGCTAGATGGCTGGATTACCGAGAAAGCGCGGCGGGTAATTCCACGGGAAATACTTCACCCACGGAGACATCGTGAGTGTGAGTCGCGACGACGACAACGCCTAAACGGGGGTCATAACATCCCACCCAAGCGGCGGGATGACATTCGTGAACCAGGTAACTGTACAGCCAAATCGGACCTTTTCCTTCGATGACGATACCTTGGTTGAAGGGTATTCCTTCTGGTAGTTTTAGTCCTTTAATATCTGGGGGGGAAATAATGCCGTCATCTGTTGTAATCTGGAAATGCAGGTGTTGATAGGGTAAACCGGTTTGGGTTTGATGGGGAAGCAGTTGAAGTTGAATCGCGTTCATGGTTTTTGCTGTTCTGTGAGTACGAGGCTAATGTAGCACCCCCTGGGAAAGACCCTTTTCCAGCAAAAGTAAGGGACGATGAAGACAAGGGGGTTGGCGTCGGGGAGAGTTGAGTTGGTGTCGGGATTCCCTTGGGCAAGTGAGTCAGATATCTTGCTATGATTCAGAGCATCGGGTTATAGTATATAAGAATTCATTTTTGACGGCTAAAAGCGGGGTCGATTTCCCGGGACTCCCGTCAAAAACTCCATAACCTTGACAATTAAATAGTTTCAGCGTTTGAGAATGTGCCGTAATTGCGAATTGGTTTCAATAAGCGGGGCTGAAATGAGGCTAAAAAAGAGTCCCGTCAAAATCCTCGGTAGAATCCTCTCTCTGTAAGTGTTTCAGATGGCGGGGTTTCCGCTAACTTACTCCCCGCAAGGGGATTGAAACGCACATAAATATCGTTTAATATAACTTGTGTACTTTCGTTTCCGCTAACTTACTCCCCGCAAGGGGATTGAAACTTCTGTATAAGCCCCATACTCATAGCACTCATAAGAGTTTCAGCTAACTTACTCCCCGCAAGGGGATTGAAACAGGCTAGATCTTGGTGCTTAAAGATGTTTCCGGCGCGGTTTCCGCTAACTTACTCCCCGCAAGGGGATTGAAACGGAAAAATTGGGTACAGGGGAAAATGGAGAATAGCATGGGTTTCCGCTAACTTACTCCCCGCAAGGGGATTGAAACAGATTTTGTATTTGTATCGGCGTCGAGGATCTCCAGGGTTTCCGCTAACTTACTCCCCGCAAGGGGATTGAAACAATTTCACCCTACAGCAAGACCTAGACATCCGCAGGCTTAGCGGAGTTAGTAGCTTGACAAACTCACTTCCCCCAAAGGGGATGAAAACTCTGGTATCAGTAAGGTGGGCAATGCCCACCCTACAACTTGAAAAATTTACCCGGTATGCTGGATAAGCCCAGGAATAGAGGAAGGCGATCGCACGGATTCGGTAAAAAGATGATAACCTTTGTATTTTCGGGGATTACGGGGAGAATAGGGGTGTAACCTTGTTAAATAGAGAGGGATTACTACCAGGAGAAGGTGCGGTTGGACGCTATGCTGACTTACTCAAAACTGGACGTAGAGGGGATAATCTAACACCTCACCACATTCCTTCTAATGCTTTTATGGCAGCAAAGGTTCCTGGCTGCACTAGGGCGATCGCATTTGGGGATGGTGAGGATTGTGATCGTGCCTCCCTGCTTTCCCCAGATACACCATCTCACCAGGAATAGAAGCGTTCCCCACCAAAGTGGGATGGAAGCCTATCCAGGAACGCATATAACGCTCAAAAAACACCGTTTGACACCGCCAATTGAATAAAGGGCGACCCGATCAAATTAAGCGGACACCGTTGTTAATTAATGCAAGCGCGTCGCCCCTACACCCGAATTAAAGGTGATAGTCTCCCAGCGTGCGCCTCCCTCTTTCCTCAGATACACCATCTCACCAGGAATAGAAGCTGTTTAATGAAAAGGTGCGATCGCGTGATCGGGATTCAGTAAAAGTGCAATCACCTGGGAAATGGATTGAGAGCGCTACCTGCCTGTAAAATGGGGATATGTCAGATATATTAATTGTGATTCGCAATGAGGCAGGAGTCGCCATGACCTCAATTGACGGTGTAGCAGTTATCGCACTTGTCAAAAAAGACGGACTGATTTACGACGAACAGTCTGTCAATCTTCGGTTTGCTGATGCTCATTTCTATAACTTGCCATTAGGCAACTATATAGCTGTTGCCAAACATCCAGCACTAAATCCACCTGAAGCCGAACAGGAAGTGGAACTCTTAGCTAGAGAACTTTTAGAAGTACGATATATTTATTCAGAAGCCGAGCGTCAATTTTTGAGAATCCAAGTCACATCACATAGCCTGGATGGTTAAACCGATGAAATACGCGATCGATTCAGAATCTATCGAAGCCTATAGAACAAGAGTTTTTACCCTCTCCCAAGAACTGCGTCGGGAGAATGACCCATCAATTCGAGCCGTGACTGCACTGTATCTAGCAGAAGCTGCAACTACGCTAGCGCGAATGGAAGTCCTAGAAGCAAAAAAATTAGCTGCGAACAAAGCGAGTTGAGAAGGTGCGATCGCGTTTGGGGATGGGTGAGGCTTGCGATCGCGTCTGTCCTTTTCCCCAGATACACGATACTACTCGCAATTAACAATTAAATGGACACAACTGGACTCGAACCAGTGACCCCCACGATGTCAACGTGGTGCTCTAACCAACTGAGCTATGCGTCCGAACCAAACAGTATCTTAATGTAGCACGACTATTAGAAAAGTGGCAAGCAAGTCAGATCAAGCCAAAATAGTTTTTCTCTCCCCGCCCCCCTGCACTTGTACCCCTCCCCCACCTTTTTGCGAGCTAATAGTCCTAACTGTCGCTGGTTTTGCTAAAATACCTAGGTTGTTCAGCTTAAACCAGCATCTTTGAATCAATCAGTAGAAATCTCCGGTGTAGATACCTTAGCGCAAGAACTTGCGACAATCCAGCAAACGGGTTCTAAGCGGATTGCCCTGTTAGGATCGCGTCATGTACCCATTACCCATCAACATCTGATCGAGATGATGAGTTATGCCTTGGTTCTAGCTGGCAATCGTCTGATGACCTCTGGCGCCACAGGTACGAACTCAGCCGCGATTCGCGGTGCAATGCGTGCTGACGCTAATTTGCTGACGGTCATTTTACCCCAAAGCTTAGAACGTCAGCCACGGGAGTCGCAAGTTCAACTCCAACAAGTCATGCACTTAGTAGAAAACCCAGAAAATGATCATCTGTCTCTGGCAGAAGCTAGTGCGTTGTGTAACTCCGAAATCATTTCCCGATGTCAACAGCTTATCTGCTTCGCCTTTCATGACAGCAAAACCTTGCTGAAAACCTGTGAGGAGGCAGAAGAACAACGCAAGGTTGTGACAATTTTCTATTTTGATTAAGCACAAGCACGTCCTGTACCCGATGCGATAGGTCGATATGATTCATCGTCCTAAATCATGTAAAGCATGAATAGCTGCTTGACACTTCTGGGTCACTACGGCTAAATCAGGTCGTTTCGTCGAAGCCGGGGGGTCAATGGGTTGACCAATTCGCACGGTTACAGGTACAGGACGCGGTATCGGTGAACCTTTTGGGAAAATGGTATGAGTCCCCCATAAACTTACGGGCAGTAGAGGGGCGTTTACTTTAGCTGCAATTAAGGCAGCACCAAGCTTGGGTTCAGGAATACGACCATCCGGCGTGCGCGTTCCTTGTAAAAATACACCCACAGCCCACCCCTGTGATAAACACTCAATCGCCGCACGAATGGCACTCCGGTCTGCTGCACCCCGCTTCACTGGGTAAGCGCCATACAACTGAATGGCTTGCTTGAGTCCTGGTACGCGAAATAATTCCTCTTTTGCCATAAATGCCACCGGACGCCGCACACAATTGGACACAATGGGCGGGTCAAAGTCACTGGCGTGGTTACTGACGACAACCAGTGGACCATCCATCGGCACATGTTCAGCACCATGAATGTGACCTCGTAGGTAAATGTTAAGCACTGGGCTGACTACCGACCATTTGAAGGCGTGGTAGAGGATTAGGCTAGCAAAGGGTTCGCGGTTTCTAGTCACAGAACATCTTAAACATAATCCCCCCTGATGGGGCTGTTGTATTAGACTATCAGTTGGAGACAACCAATTTGAGGATTTTGTCGGGTTTCATACTTTACTTTACCTGTGTTGACTTCGAGATTGGGGTGGGTTTAGCCATGAGAGTACTTCTGCGATCGCGTAACGCAGCGATCGCGGCTTCCCAGGTGAAGGTGAACGACTGAAACGAATCTGGTGTGATCTGATCATAGTCGAGGGCGTTGACGACACTCTCAAACTTGCTAAACAAATGATGTCGAATAATGTCCTAACATATCCCCGTAGTGCGATATAACAGGGAAATGGAAAATATATAACCTACAGTAGATTCCTGAGGTTAACGATAGGTTAATAGGTTAACCGGGCAAATCTGATAAGCTACCTATATTTTCCAAGACTATATCCCGACACATCCGTTTAATCAAACCCGTGAGAACTTTCCCAGGACCAATTTCTAACACCTTCTCAATCCCTTCCTCTGACAGGTGTAAGGAAATTTCTCGCCAGCGCACACTTCCCGTCATTTGACGTTGGAGGCGTTCCTTGAGGACAGCCGCTTCTGTGGCGGGTATGGGTTCTACATTGGAAAAAACAGGAATTTTAGCATCAGCAAAGGGAACAGACTCCAACACCGTCTGAAACTCGGCGGCGGCTGATGCCATGAACGGTGAGTGAAACGCCCCAGAGACATTTAACCGCACCACTCGCTTAGCTTTAACCTGACTCAATACCGCTTCCACGGCATCGGGGGTTCCGGAAATCACGACTTGCGTCGGACTATTATCATTGGCTAATACCACATCATCATGCTGCTGGATTTGTTGGTCAAGCTGTTCCTGGTTAAATCCAATTAAAGCCGCCATCATGCCCCCTGATGCACTATCCATCAGTTCCGCACGACGTTTGACCAGATTTAACCCCGCCTCAAAGTCGAAAACACCAGCCATGTAGAGTGCCACATATTCGCCCAAACTGTGACCCGCGACAAGGTTCGGTTGATGTCCTTGTTCTTGGATGATGTCAGCTAAGATGCTTTCGATGACATAGAGACAGGGTTGAGTATACAGAGTGCGAGACAGTTTCTCTTCAGAACTTTGGCACAGTTCTAGTACGTCCCAGCCTAAAATTTGCTGGGCTTGTGTGAATTTAGCTTGAGCAATGGGTAAATCGGCTAAATCCGCTCCCATACCGACAGCTTGAGAACCCTGTCCGGGAAACACCCATGCGGTTTTAGTCATTTGTTATGCCTTAACGTTGATCAGGGTATTCATCAAAACTCCTCCGCTGCGGGAAACCCCGTGTCTTCAGACCGGGGAGGAACGCACGGCAGCGGTTTTAAGCGCTTGTCGCTTTTAACCATGATGGGGGTCGTTGATGTATCTTTGAATGGTTGCTGCACTGACGTTACCTGCGGTTGAAAAGAAATAGCTATTTGTCCACAAAGAAGGAAGTTTCTTGAGTTCTGGAAACTCCTTTCTGAGATAGTTGGCACTCCGTCCCTTGAAAGCTTTTGCTACTTGGTAGATCGCATCTGTTGGATGAATCTCAACAAACAAGTGAACAGGGTCTGGCGCGACCTCAAGCGATCTAATGTGCCAACCTTTTTCTGTAGCTAATTCGCTGAATATCTCAAATATTCTATCACGAATCCTGGATGGTAGCACTTTCTTGCGCCGCTTAGGTATCCAGAGAAGGTGAACCACACACAATCCGATAGCGTGGTAGTAGTGCCTATACTCGTATGCATTTTTTCGCATTTATTTCCAGATTGACTGTTGTTACCATTGTAGATTACAATAGAGCAATCAACACCCCAGTCAAATTATGGCTAAAAACAAAAAGCCTAGGGGTGTACAGCAAATGCTGTTACATCCCAGCAAAGAAACAAAAGCGATTTTAGAGTATCTGTGTGAGCAATCAGGAAAACTCTACAACATGGGTGTGTACTTTGCCCGTCAGACATTTTTCAAAACAGGCAAAATCCTAACTGGAAAGTTCGACTTGATTTACGAACCCAGCATAGGAAAGAGTCAAATCGCCCAGTCTCTACCTTCAACACCAGCACAACAAACACTATTAGGTGTCGCTGAAGCGTTCAAATCCTACAAGGGATTGCGTAAGCTTTGGTTTAAAGGGCAATTACCGAATAAACCCAAGCCACCCGCTTATCTAAAAGGGTCAAAGCTATTCAAGGTAGCTTATCCCAATTCAGGAGGGCAAAAGCCTAAGCTGATTGATGGTCAACTTCAGTTTTCACGCTTGTTTAACCGTTAGGCGTTGGTTTGACCTTGACAGCTTCAGGCTGCCTGTTCCAAGTAACCTTGATATTGCCAAGGTCAAAGAATGGACGATTTTGCCTAAAAATGGTGTTTTCTACCTAGAAGCTTCCTACGAAGTACCCAAACAGGAAACATTCGTAGGTATTGATGACCAAGCATTAGCGATTGACCTGGGTACAGCCGATAATCTAGCTGCTTGTGTTGATACTTTGGGCAACTCTTTCCTGATTGATGCCCGTGCCATGAAAGCATTTAATCAGTATTGGAATAAGCAGGTATCTACCACAAAGGAAGGAAAGCCGCAAGGATACTGGGATGCCTTTCTTGACCGAGTAACCCGCAAGCACAATCACCGGATGAGGGACGGTATTAACAAGGCGGCAAGATTAATTGTTAACCATTGCCTTAAATACGGCATAAGCACGATTGTTCTGGGGTGGAACGAAAGCTTCAAGGACAACGCCAATATGGGTAGGTTGAACAATCAGAAATTTGTTCAAATGCCCTTGGGTAAGCTTAAAGACCGATTGCAGCAATTGTGTGAAATTTACGGTATCCAGATGGTAATCACCGAAGAAGCCTACACGAGCAAGGCTAGCTACCTTGATGGAGACTCCCTGCCTAAGTTTGGTGAAAAGCCAGATGGGTAGAAAGCATCAGGAAGACGAATAAAGCGTGGTTTGTATCGTAGTTGCGATGTTTCAATTGTAAATGCCGATTTAAACGGCAGTGCCAATATTTTAAGAAAAGAAGCCAGAAAGTTAGGCATCGACTTAAACCGACTGGGTAGACGGTGTTTGACGACCGTAGCGAGAGTCAGATTTTGGACATTGCCACAATCTACTTTGTCAGCAGAATCCCCGCGTCTTTAGACCGGGGAGCGTCAATATCTCAGCAGATATGTACCGAATGCATCATGACAACATTTCAGATAATCTATTCGTCAATTCGATATCTAATCAATTTAGTAATGTCGTTTGGTAACAGACCTAATTCTTGAGCGATCGCCCTTTCCACTGCTACAAACTCAGTCACTGGAAACTTAAATTCCATTTCCTCCAGGGAAGAGCCAACAGTGCGGATGCTGACTTCAGTTAATTGAGTCTGTCGATTGATTTCTGCATCGATTGACACAATCGTTAGGTTGAAAGAGAGTTGGACTTGATATTGTCCTTGTGCTTGCAGTTGAGCGGTTGTTGAGTGGGTTTGACTCAAAACACGCTGATCAATCCATCCTGTCATAACCCAAAAGGCTGTCCCGACGAATGGGAGTAACAGACCAATCTTCCAGCCTAGTTTTAACCAATCAGCAGTCCAACGAGGAGGCATAGCCAACCACAGTACAATGAGAACTCCTGACTATTCTAAACACTAATCAGCTTTAACTGTACACTGATATGAAGATTTTGTTAGTCGAGGATGACCTAATTCAACTAGAACCTCTAAAAACAGCACTGACTAAATCTGGGCATGGGGTTGATGCCGTGCCGGATGGAGAAACAGCACAGAAGCTGATTACCGAACGGAGTTACGACTTGCTCATCCTTGACTGGATGTTGCCCAAGGTGAGCGGTATTCAGTTGTGTCAGCAGTATCGCCAGTTGGGCAAGAGTGCGCCTGTTCTCTTTTTGACGGCAAAAGATACCATTCAAGACAAAATTATTGGGCTAGATGTGGGAGCCGATGATTATCTGGTCAAACCCGTTAATTTGACGGAATTGTTGGCACGGGTACGGGCATTAGGACGGCGATTGCCCCTCTGGCAAGGAGATATCTTAACACTGAAGGATTTGCAATTGCACTTGACAACCCTCATTCTGAAGCGACAGAACCAGGAGATTCAACTTTCAGGACGAGAATTTCAGCTGATGGAATATCTCATGCGTCATCCCCGTCAGATCTTATCTCGTGACCAAATTGAACAGGCATTGTGGGAATGGGATAGGATACCGGAAAGTAAAGCGGTAACGATTTTGATTCATCGGTTGCGTCAGCGATTGCAGGCAGTAGGAGCAGAGGATTGGCTACAGACCGTGTATGGTATGGGATATTGCCTTAGCACTCCAGAACCGTCAAAACCGTGAATGGGTTGGATTTTGATTGTCATGTTTAACCGCAGTCGTAGCAATTTAGCCACCTGGTTTACGCTCTCAATGGGAAGTATTCTGGTCATCTTTGCCGGAATCCTGTATTGGCGGGAAGCCCGCGATCGCATGCATAGTTTTGATCAAATCCTCTACAACACCAGCCGGATCATGGCAGCCGGTGTAGAAGACTATATCTATGAAGGACAGCAGCACACTGATTTAGAGAATGTTCCTGTCTTAGGCAGCGATACGTTACCCCTTAGCACTGACTTGTTTTTTGCCCGCTGGTACACACCACACAAGCAACTGCTTCAGTTTATTGGAGCGGTGCCACCTCAACAGCTAGCAACGCCGTCTGGTTTTCAAACCTTCACTGTGAATACTCAACTCACCTCTACTCCCATTCAATTACGACAACTCACGCTACCCGTTTATCAAGAAAAACGTTTAATCGGATATCTCCAGATTGCGGCTTCACTAGCTCCCTTGGAAGAACCCTTGCAACAACTCCGGTGGTTTTTGGTGGTTGGTGTTCCCCTAGCACTAGGAGTGATCGCCTTAACGGGTTGGGTTCTGGGCGGTAAAGCCATGGAGCCGATTCGCCAGTCTTATAACCAGCTCCAGCAGTTTACCGCCGATGCGTCTCATGAGTTGCGGACACCTCTGGCTGGGATCTTAAGCCATGCTCAGGTGGGATTGATGGAACCTGTCGATCCCCAGGAGCAGCATACCCGGCTGCAAATTATTGCACAGGTGGCTGAGTCGATGAGTTTGCTAGTCAGCCAACTCTTGTTTCTCGCACGTCATCAGGGGAAACTCTCGCCAGATATGCTCAAGACAGTGGATTTGGTGCAGTTGCTCCACCCGTTGGTTGAGGAACATACCGTTAATGCCACTCAAAACCAACAAACATTTTTAAATGCTTTACCCAAGGAACCTCTGTTGGTGCAAGCCGAACCCGATCTCCTGCGGCAGGCGATTGTCAATTTACTCAGCAATGCTTGTCGATATACACCAGCAGGCGGCATGATTGAACTTTGTTTGCTGCCTCAATCTCACTGGGCAGTGATTCAGGTTAGGGATAACGGTATTGGTATTAGCTCACAAGATTTACCTTATATCTTTAATCGCTTCTACCGAGCCGATCGCGTGCGTTCACGACAAACCGGCGGATTTGGATTGGGGCTGGCGATTGCCCGTCAAATTGTCGAAGCACAGGGTGGAGAACTTACGGTTGTAAGCACGGTTGGCAAGGGTTCTACCTTTGAAATCAAATTACCTCGGCGATAAAAGGTGCGTTGAAACCTTCATGTTACTTTTTCCTTGCATTCTAGAGATCAGGACAACAACTCTCTCTAGTCTGGAGATCAATGATGAAGTTTAAATTACTACCCACCCTGGTGTTTGCCTCTGTTGTGACTTTTCCGCTCCTGGCGATCGCGCAAACTGGACTTGCCTATTTGCAGGGTGCAAATACCGTTACCCTAACGGGAGAAGTCATGGGAGTACAGAGGGATGATGCGATCGCTCAAACTACGATTGCCGATTTGCAGAGGGCGAATAGCATTATTCTATCTGGAGAAGTCGTGCGAATACAGGGGGACGATTTCATTCTCAATGATGGTACAGGGCAAATTTTAGTCGAGGCAGAATCGCGCCCCATCCGTCAGGCGAACCTCAACCCGGGCGATCGGGTAACCGTTGCAGGTACATACGATGACGACAACGATTTTGAAGCCTATAGCATTACACCCTCTGGTGGAGAAGCCATCTACATTTTCGATGACTAATATCAAATCCGGGTTAATTACCCCCTTTTTGGTCGAGAAAAGGCAAAAGGCAAGAGGCAAAAGTACGCCAGTGATCAAGGGGTTTATTGAAGCGAATTTGGTATAAACAATTGGACAGACAATAAAAAAGTGGTACGTTGTTTGGCGTACCACTTTCTCTCAATATCTGTTGATCAATCAGCGGTCTACTGAACCCATGATCACGTCAATACTACCGAGAATTGCCATAATATCTGCCACCTTGACTCCCCGCAAAATATGGGGCAGAATTTGCAAGTTGTTGAAATCTGGTGGACGAATCTTCCAACGCCACGGGAAGACATTATCATCCCCAATAATGAAAATTCCCAGTTCTCCTTTACCACTTTCGAGGCGAACATAGTGTTCACCCTGAGGAATCTTAAAGGTTGGAGCGATTTTCTTGCCAATATACTGGTAATCAAAATCATTCCACTGAGATTTCTTTCCTTCAGCCATGCGTTTGGCTTCCAGATTTTCGTAGGGACCGCCTGGTAATCCTTTTAATGCCTGACGAATAATTTTCAGGGATTCCCGCATTTCCCGAATCCGAATTAAATACCGAGCAAGACAATCCCCTGCAGTTTCCCAGTGGACTTCCCAATCAAAGTCGTCGTAACATTCATAGTGGTCAACTTTTCGCAAGTCCCACTTCACGCCAGAACCCCGCAACATTGGACCAGAAAGTCCCCAGTTTATCGCTTCTTCACGGGTAATCGTACCCACGCCTTCGACGCGACGGCGGAAAATTGGGTTGTTGGTAATTAAGCGTTCGTATTCATCGACTTTGGGGTCAAAATAGTCGCAAAAGTCTTCACATTTGTCAACCCACCCATAAGGAAGATCAACCGCTACTCCACCAATGCGGAAGTAGTTATTATTAACCAGTCGTTGTCCGCTTGCGGCTTCCCACAAGTCGTAAATCAATTCCCTTTCCCGAAAGATGTAGAAGAAAGGAGTTTGCGCCCCGACATCCGCGAGAAATGGTCCTAACCAAAGCAGGTGATTGGCGATTCGATTCAACTCCAGCATAATCACGCGGATATAGCTGGCGCGTTTGGGTACTGGAACATCCGCCAATTTTTCTGGGGCATTGACTGTAATCGCTTCGTTAAACATGCCCGCTGCATAGTCCCACCGACTCACATAGGGGACATACATAATATTCGTGCGGTTCTCAGCTATTTTCTCCATGCCGCGATGCAGGTAACCGAGAACCGGTTCGCAATCGATTACATCCTCCCCGTCTAAGGTGACGATTAAGCGGAGAACGCCGTGCATGGAGGGATGGTGAGGACCCAAGTTGAGAACCATTGGGTCAGTTCTGGTTTCGAGTTGTGCCATAAGTAATGTATTTGGTTTACCCAACTTTTAGCGATGACGCCTATTTATTTACCATAGACATTCAGGTTAGGTTCCGGGGTCAGGGTACGATAGTATTATGCCCCAGATAGCGCGTTTAGTGATAGCCAATTAAGTAGAGGGCGACCCGATTAAATTGAGTGGAGTGGTGTTGTTGATTAGACCAAGCAGGTCGCCCCTACAGTCCAAACCACAGGTTTTTCGGCAATCTTTGATTTAGTGGGGGAGAATGTCAGATGGAGTCTGAGGCGCAAACGGAGCAGTTTTTTCATCGCTCGGTGTTAAGTCAGGAGTTAATTGCCGAATTGACGATTCGTCCGGGTGGGCATTATTTAGACGCGACAGTGGGTGGGGGTGGACACAGCGAATTAATCCTATTAGCTGCTCCTGATGTCCGTGTCACAGCCATAGATCAAGATGCGATCGCGATCGCGGCGGCTGAAGCGAAGTTAGCGCCCTATCGCGATCGCATACAATTTTGGCAGGGGAATTTTGCTTACTATCAACCGCCGGACTCTTTATTTGATGGCATTATTGCCGATTTAGGCGTCAGTTCAGCTCAACTGGATGTTCCCTCGCGCGGCTTTAGTTTTCGCCATCCGGCTAATCTAGATATGCGGATGGATCAGAGCCAGTCACTAACAGCCGCACAGGTGGTCAATCATTGGGATGAAACCCAACTGGCAAAGATTATTTATGAGTATGGTGAAGAACGCTTATCCCGGCGGATTGCTCGGGCAATTGTAGAACGCCGTCCTTTTGAGACAACCACCCAATTAGCCGATGCGATCGCGCGGGTCGTTCCCAAAAAATACCGCTATGGTAGAATTCATCCCGCCACTCGCACATTTCAAGCTCTCCGCATTGCCGTTAACCAAGAATTATCCGCTCTCGAAAAATTTCTCAATTGTGCGCCAACTTGGTTAAAGCCAGGAGCCAGAATTGGTATTATTAGTTTTCACAGCTTGGAAGACCGTCTGGTTAAACACCACTTGCGGGATTCTCCAATTTTGCGGGTGCTTACCAAAAAACCTATAACTCCACAATCCACGGAACGGGATGAAAATCCCCGCGCTCGTTCTGCCAAGTTGAGATTGGCTGAGCGTCTTTGAAGGGATAATAGACTACAGGGCTAGAGTCAGTCGAGTCATCCTCTTTCGCTGGTGTTGGATCAGGAAAACTAACAATAGAATACTAACTTTTTCGTCGATGCAGATGATGGCTAATTTGTCAACTCCTAAGACTGGGTTAGTGTTCTAAGATACAAACAGATGGCGACGTAATTGTCGTCACCAATCAACTGTTCCTTTTTATCCCCAAGTTGGTGTCCATAAGCAGATGTTGCGGAAAAATTGCTGAACATGCCACTCTGGCGAAGAAATATCAGGGCAGATGCATCAGACCAAACTTAATCTTACAACAGGGAGTGCTACCCTTATCCGGCTTCAGGTGGATGTTTGGTGTTATTTCGTTTTTAAGAAAACATTTGGCAAACTTTTGGATCTTCCAAAATAGACTGTTCCTTTTGTTGATGACTCACGCTTGCCCTAAATGAATTATGAGGGAAATTGTAATTGGGAGCCTCAGGGTGTCCCTAATGATGCCTATTTTTGGTTATTTGTGGTGGATCGGTTCAAAATCACAGATTGAACGGCAACCGGGCTGGTTCTATATGCTGGCGGGCTATGCCTTAATTTGTCTGGATGGGTTCATGGATTTAGTCAACCGTACTATTGGTTTGACCACAATAAACCCAAATCCAATCGATACACTCATTCCAGTGACGCTAGTCTACCTGGTTGGATTTGGACTGCTGTTTATCGGCTTGTGCCAATGGTTACCTTTTGTTGCCAAACTCAAGAAGCTAGAGGTTGTTTCTCATCAATACAATAACTGGAATGACGACCATACCTGTAAACTGTACGATCAAGTCAGTACGATCGCCCAGTCGAATGAACTGAAGCAAGAGATAGCTAAGTGTCTACAAACTCAAGGCGAACTGCAACAGAGCCAAGAACAGTTTCGGGCGATCGTGCAAGCCCTTCCTGTACCTGTCGCGATCGCACGAATTTCCGATGGCAAAATTGTTTACTGCAATTCCCACGCCAGCTTAATGTTTGGTGTCGCCACCTCAGAGTTTCTCAGTTGCTCAATGCCAGATTTTTATGAAAACCCTACTGACTGGCAAACCCTGTTAGCAACGTTAGCAAAAAATGGCTCTGTACAGAATACTCAAGTTCGTATTCATAAAATCAATGATACACCTTTGTGGGTAACTGTATCGATGCAGGTTTTGACCTTAAATCAAGAAAAAGCGATTCTGAGTATATTCAATGATATCAGCGATACCTATCAGCAAATTACCCAATTCCAGCAAACAAAAGCCGCTATCATCGATAGTGAAGCCTGCTATCGGACTTTGGTCGAACAGTCTCCTAATGCCATTGCCCTCGACAGTCAGGGAAAACTGGTTTACATCAATCCTGCAGGTGTCAAACTATTGGGAGGCGTTAGTCAAAACCAAGTTATCGGTAAACCTTGGTCAGATTTTATCTCTCAAGTGGATGAACAACTCGTGCAGTTAGACGGTCAGATTATTGATGTTGAGATTGCCCGTTTACCTGCCATTTATCAAGGTCAAGGGGCAACCCAACTGGTTATTCGAGATCAGACCCCGAAAGAACAGCCAGACCGAGAACTGAGAGTACGAGCGCGTCAACAAGCAGCCGTCGCCAAATTGAGCCAACGGGCGCTTTCGGGACTTGATTTGAATACCCTGATGAACGAAGCGGTGAGTACAATTGCTCAAACCTTAGAGGTTGAGTATTGTAAAATCTTAGAACTGCTGCCCAATGGTAATGTGTTTTTACTCAAAGCGGGTGTGGGTTGGTCGCCGGGATTGGTTGGGTATGCCTTAGTCGGTGCCCACAGGAATTCCCAAGCCGGTTATACTCTGGTCTCTCAAGAACCTGTCGTGGTCGAAGATCTACGGGTTGAAACTCGCTTTAGTGGACCTCCTTTACTCTACAATCATCGCGTTGTCAGTGGTGTGAGTGTGGTAATTCCGGGTCAAGAGCAACCATTTGGGGTTTTAGGGACACATACTACCAGCAAGCGCCGCTTTAGTGAAGATGACATTAACTTTCTCCAGGCGATTGCCAATGTTTTAGCCTTGGCGATTGGACATAAGCAGTCAGAGGCGAATCTGTATCTGATGCAGCGAGCGATCGCGGCAAGTAATAATGGGGTGATTATTACTGACCCCAATCAACCGGATAGCCCGGTTATTTACGTCAACCCCGCCTTCGAGTCGATGACCGGTTATACCGCACCGGAGGTGATTGGACGCAACTGCCGTTTCTGGCAAGAACCTGATTATAATCAAATCGGGGTGACTCAGTTGGCGACAGCGATTCAAGAGCAACGAGAATGCCATGTCATTTTACAGAACTATCGCAAAGATGGCAGCCTCTTCTGGAATGAACTCTATGTTTCGCCCGTCTTTGATGGGGACGGTTATTTAACCCATTTTGTCGGGATTCAAAGCGATATTACTCAACGGAAACAGGCAGAGGAAGCCCTACGACAGAGTGAGGAAAAGCTGGAGAGTATTCTCAGTTCCCTAGACGATGTGGTTTGGTCGGCTTCCCTGGAGAATCAACAGTTCATTTACCTGAATCCGGCGACAGAACGGGTTTATGGTCGCCCTGTATCCGACTTTGTCGCTCATCCGAGTCTCTGGCAGTTCGTTGTTCATCCTGATGATCGCCAACGGGTAGAGATGGCATCTCAAACGATGATGCATAAGGGGAGTAAAGATCTAGAATATAGGGTTGTACGACCGGATGGCGAAGTGCGTTGGCTGCGCGATCGCGCCCGCCTGATTTATGACCAAAGGGGTACTGCCATTCGTATGGATGGAATTGCTACCGATATTACTAAACGCAAGCAGGCAGAGGCGGCTTTACTCAAGAGTGAGGAGCAATTTCGCCTTACCTTTGAACTGGCTCCCATTGGCATGGCAATGACATCCCTTGATGGTAAATTCCTCAAGGTTAATCAGGCATTGTGTGAAGCTTTGGGTTATACGGCTCAGGAACTGCTTGCCCTCACGTTTACGGAAATTAGCCACCCGACTGAACGGACACTCGACTTTACCCAACACCAATCGTTGTTGCGGGGGGAACTCTCCCATCTGCAAACTGAACGTCGTTATGTATCAAAATATGGCAGGATTGTCAATGCCATTTTGAAAGTTGTGTTGGTCAGAGACTCTCAAAGTCAACCCCTGCACTACATTAGTCAGGTGGTCGATATTAGCGATCGCAAACGCATGGAGGAACAGTTACTCCACGATGCTTTCCACGATGTATTGACCGGATTACCGAATCGGGCATTATTCATGGATAGGCTGGAGTATGCTTTGCGACGGGCAAGGCAACGCTGGGATTATTTATGTGCGGTGATTGTCTTGGATTTAGACCGTTTCAAGGTCATCAATGATAGTTTAGGGCATCTGGTCGGTGATCGACTACTGACTGCGATCGCCCACCGACTAGAAGGGTGCTTACGTCCTAGTGATACGTTAGCCCGGTTAGGGGGGGACGAATTTACGATTCTACTCGATGATATCGCCAATACGGGGGCAGCTACTGATATAGCAAAATCGATTCACCAAACGTTGGCATCCTCATTTAATTTAGATGGGTATGAGGTGTTTGCCACCGCCAGTATCGGGATTGCCCTGAGTGGTATGGGGTATAACCGAGCGGAAGACTTACTACGAGATGCCGATACCGCCATGCATCGGGCAAAGCTTCAGGGAACCGCTTGTTATGTCATGTTTGATACCGCCATGTCTGGTCGCGCCCTTGCCCAGTTACGCTTGGAAACCGAACTGCGATGGGCAATTGAACGTCAAGAACTTGAGGTTTATTACCAACCGATTATTTCCCTGGCTACAGGTAAGATTACTGGGTTTGAAGCATTGGTGCGTTGGCAGCATCCAGAACAGGGAATGATTTCACCAGGGGAGTTTATTCCCTTAGCCGAGGAAACGGGTTTAATTATTCCCATTGGTCAGTGGGTGTTGCGAACATCCTGCTATCAGCTACGCCAATGGCAACGACAGTTTCCCCACTATCCCCCGTTAACCATGAGCGTTAATTTGTCGGGGAAACAGTTTTCTCAAACGAATTTAATTGAGCAAATTGCCCAAATTATTCAAGAGACAGAGGTCAATCCCAGCACTCTCAAGTTGGAAATTACTGAAAGCGGCATTATGGAACATTCAGACTCTGCTGCTGCTTTACTGGAGCGACTTAAGGCATTGAATATTCAGTTGTACATTGATGATTTTGGCACCGGCTATTCTTCGTTAAGTCGCTTACATCAGTTTCCCATTGATGCCTTGAAAATTGACCGTTCCTTTGTCAGTCGCATGGGGGATGCGGGAGAAAACGGGGAGATTGTGCAAGCGATTGTGACCTTAGCTCACAATTTAGGCATGGATGTTGTGGCTGAAGGGATAGAAACAAATATGCAGTTAGCCCAACTGAGAGGGCGGCGATGTGAATATGGTCAGGGATACTTTTTCTCTAAACCATTAAATCGGCAAGCCGCAGAACAGTTAATGATTAATTTACCCCAGTGGTAAAGGATCAAGAGATGGGGATGGCTATTGACTCCATTCCCCGATCTCCTCAAAGGATGTATCGCATTTTCGGGGTTAGGGAAGGAATAATAACCAACCGGAGATTAAGTGAGGATTTCTGTTCCATTGGACGAAAAAGCGACCCTATAGGCAGGCACATTTTCCCATTATGAAGTAAGTCTCCCATAGAACCAGCGAACTTGTCAATACCTCAACTCTCGATTATTTTTGCCAAAGGCTTTATTTTCTATCTGAGTGAGACGTTTTCAACTGGAAGTCCCCTGCATTGGAGGTTATCTGCATTTGGTACTAATACGCGATCGCTTCTACTTCTTTAGCGGGTGTGGACTTATTTAACTGATGGGGATATTTAGCTTCTCTTTGAAACTATTTTCGGGGTGAAGGAAGGGATAAGCACTAACTAGGGATTAAGTGAGGATTTCTGTTCCATTGGACGAAAAAGCGACCCTATAGGCAGGCACATTTTCCCATTATGAAGTAAGTCTCCCATAGAACCACTGAACTTGTCAATACCTCAACTCCCGATTATTTTTGCCAAAGGCTTTATTTTCTATCTGAGTGAGACGTTTTCAACTGGAAGTCCCCTGCATTGGAGGTTATCTGCATTTGGTAACTAATACGCGATCGCTTCTACTTCTTTAGCGGGTGTGGACTTATTTAACTGATGGGGATATTTAGCTTCTATTTAGGACTATTTTGGGCGTGAAGGAAGGGATAAGCGCTAACTAGGGATTAATCGGGGATTTCTTTTCCATTGGACGAAAAAGCGACCCTATAGGCAGGCACATTTTCCCATTATGAAGTAAGTCTCCCATAGAACTACTGAACTTGTCAATACCTCAACTCCCGATTATTTTTGCCAAAGGCTTTATTTTCTATCTACCGGGAAGTTTTCAACTGGAATCTGTGTCATCTGTGTTTTTGTCAATACTTAGTAATGATTTTTATCATAAGTTTAACAAAATACATGCGTCCAAGGGGGAGGTTAGCCGTGAGACGAAAACCTTCACAAATTGACAATGGATAATGACCTCTCCTTAAAAGAAGAGGATTGAAATTAAGGAAAATCTTTTTTAATTTATTCGTAAACGAAGAGGTCTTAGACCCAATTAATCAATTATCAATTATCAATTATTAATTATCCATTGATAAAAAGGTGTTCTTTGTCGAGGACATCCATCTCACCCCTCACACTCCCCTTATTGTGGTGAAACCCCCTCTGTCGCGCATCGTAGTCTAAACTTCAGTTGGTATTATTTCTGAGCAACCGTAAACCACTCAAAATCACCAATATGGTAGAACCTTCATGTCCAATAACACCGAGGGGAAGACTAATGCCAATCGTAAAATTAGCCACTAATAACAAACCAATACTACACAAAGCAAACCCAATATTTTGGGTAACAACCTGAGTCACACGACGACCTAAACGAATCGCAGCCGTTAACTTTTCTAAACGATCTGCCATTAATACAACATCGGCGGTTTCCAAAGCCACATCACTCCCAGCAGTTCCCATGGCAATTCCCACAGATGCAGTTGCCAAAGCTGGGGCGTCATTAATACCATCACCAACCATAGCTACGGTTTCATGGTATTTTTTCAACCTTTGGATCACCTTAACTTTATCTTCTGGTAAAAGTTCGGCATAAACATGATCAATTCCTAGCTGATGGGCGATGTAACCTGCCGTGCTTTGGCTATCACCACTCAGCATAATAACCTGTTCGATGCCCAGTTTTTTCAACTCTTTTATCACAGTTGCAGCCGCCGGACGTACTGTATCAGCAACCGCGATAATTCCCAATAGTTTACCCGCCACCGCCACCCAAACGATGGTTTTACCGTCTTGTTTGAGGCGTTCGCTTTCTGCGATTAGAGTTGTGGGGAAGTGAGCAATTTCGGATTGAATAAATTTAGCTGTACCAACTTTTATCCCTTCCCCGTCAACATCACCACTGATCCCAAAACCTGTGTGAGACAATACATTCGTAGCCAACGCTAACGTCCAGGATTTATCCATAGCGGCTTGCACAATTGCCTTGGCAATAGGGTGTTCGGAATAGGCTTCCACAGCCGCCGCTTTTAACAAAACCTTATCTTCATCGTTTCGGTCAACACTGATAATTTGGATAACTTTTGGTTCTCCAGTCGTCAGGGTTCCCGTTTTGTCAAAGGCAATCGCTCGTATTTTGCCGATTACCTCTAACTGAGCGCCACTTTTAAATAAAATACCCTGTCGCGCCCCATTCGTCATTCCTGATAGCAGCGTCGGCATAATTGCCGCCATTAATGCACAGGGAGACGCGACGACTAAAAAAACCAAAGCCTGATAAATTGTCGTTTCCCAATCCCAATTAAAAACAAAAGGGGGGAGAATCGCCAGCAGGATACCACAAACTACAATCACTTTCGCATAACCGCGTTCTAAGCGTTCAATGAATAGTTGAGATGGCGGCGCTTCCGTTTGAGCTTGCTTGACCAAACGAATAACCCGTTGAATCAAACTGCTTTCAGGGGGTTGATGCACTCGCAGAATTAACGCCCCAGCCCCATTAATTGTGCCAGCAAAAACTTCATCTCCTACGGTTTTTTCTCTGGGTAGCGACTCTCCAGTGATAGAGGCTTCATTGAGACTACTTGCACCTTCAATAATCAAGGCGTCGGTGGGGATTAATTCTCCGGGCTTCACTAAAATTTTGTCATCGATTTTTAAGTCTTGAATCGGAATCTGACAGTTTTGACCCTGGAGGATAACCCGTGCTGTATCGGGTGTCAATCCCATCAAGCCGCTAATCGCACGGCTGGTTCGTTTCATGGCGTAATCTTCTAATGCACCACTGATGGCAAAGATAAGAATTAATACCGCGCCATCAACAATCAGGAAATAGTCCCGCTGCCAAACGCCTAAAAATGCCGCCCCCAATGCGGCTATGATCATCAATAAATCAACATCGAGTTCCTTTTCGACAAACAGAGTCGTTAGTCCCTCTTTCGCACTCTCGTAACCTCCAATTACATAGGCGGCTGGGAGGATCAATAACGCTACTCCTAACCAGCCAAGTTGGAGAAAAAGCCAACCCAAACATACTAAGACAGCACAGGCTACCGCCGCCCAAGTATCCGGATGTTCTGCGATGATTTTTTTCATGTCATGATTGATGAGTTTCCGACTGCCTCATCCTAAACCTTGACATTAATGTCAAGGTCAAGTGCTAAACTAGCAAAATGACAAACCAATACCTAACCATCAAACAACTCACCGCAGCGGTTGGTAATGGTTTAACTCCGAGAATGGTCAGGCATTATCACAAAGTGGGGTTGTTACCAGACGCGAAACGTTCTGCGGCTAACTATCGTCTCTATACGGATGCAGATGTGCAGCATTTGCGGCGGATTGTGGCGTTAAAATCTCAGGGGTTTCAATTAGATCATATTCGTCAGTTATTGGCACCTAATTCTGGAGACATAAAGGTTGACCGATTAACCGCTCAACTGCAACAGCAATATCGCTCGGTGATGCAACAATTGGCTCGTTTGCGCCAAACAGCATCGGCTTTGGAAGGATTTTTAGGACGCGATGGTTGTTGTCGAAAGATTCAAGCTGAAGCACTGGTGCAACTGCGACGATTAGAAGTAGAATCGACGGTTGGATTAGAAGAATTAGCACAATTTTGGCACAGTTTGGATGCCGCTTGTGACGCTCATCCCGAAGACTTTAGCGAATCCTTGCAGCGACTTTTACCCGATTTATCCCAAAAGAATGAAATCGAACGAGATTTACTAACCAAACTGGTACTCGCTAGTGGTGATGTCAGTTTAGTCGATTTTGTGCGTTTGAGTCGAGGGGCGATCGCTTCAGCTAGAAATGCCCTCAAGACTCACTGTGAAATTGTTGCTGATGTTTCTCCAGTTGTCGCGGCTCTTGATCAGACGCGGATTGCACATTTAGGGCTTACTGTCAAGATTCTACTTGATGAACCCCACATCCACAGCGCTGATGAAGCCGAACACAGGTTTTACCAACAAGGGAAATGGCAGGAACGATTGCAACACCTCACGCCTGGTTGTATCTTAGTGATCGGCTATGCCCCATCAGTATTGATATCCGCCTTGAAACGAATCGAACAAGGACAACTGCAAGTCTCCTTAATTGTAGGAATGCCGATTGGCTTCAGCCACGCCCCAGCCGCTAAACGCCGATTAATGGGTTCGGGTGTGGAGTATATTACGACTCTGGGGACGACTGGCGGTGGATTATTAGCCGCCGTCGCTTTGAATAGTTTAGTTGAATCTTTGATTGAAAAGCCCAATTGCCATTGTTATTTGCAGAAGCAGTAAAGGGTTAGCACTCAGCCGTGATCGAATTACTGCACCAAAAGAATGTCGGGACAAATTGGGACTTTAGGGAATTGGTTAGGTGAAAGATTGGGGCAGGGCGGGTTTAGTTACATCTGAGTCAAAAAGAAACGATAGTTGTAAAACCCGCCCCTACAAACCATGCACTTGAAGATTCTCCAGCTCGTTTGTACTCAACTAGGTTTGACATTGTTGCAACTGATGCCAAAGAGACTCGATCTGCTCGAACGCCTGATCAGGAGACAGTTTACCCGCCGTTTGCAGGTTGCAAATATAGCTAACTCGCTGGGCAAACTCTTGCAGATTGGCATTCAGCACCAGATGCTCCGGCTTAACGGCTCCGCGATAACGGGCATGGGGATACAGAAAGTTGTGTTTGGATTGCTTCATGGCTACCGCTCCCCGACTATTGCAATTAATTCCTAATTAAATATAAGTTAACCCCATTTTTACCTGAGCTGTCAAGTGAACCTGATCGTGGCGCGATCGCCTCGACCATCAAACAACATGTGTACCCCTTGAAAGACAAACCGTTAGCAGTTGTTGCCGCATATCTTCATCAATAAAAAAGGTTTGAATCACGGGGGCGGGGTCAGCCAGTCCCGTGGTTTCTATCACCAGATGGTCAAACTTGTTACGCCGCTTGATTAGATTCCCGATAATCCGCATCAAATCCCCTCGGACGGTACAGCAAATGCACCCGTTGTTCATCTCAAAGATTTCTTCATCGGTATCAATCACTAATTGGTTATCAATACCAACTTCTCCAAACTCGTTGACGATGACGGCGACTTTCTTGCCATGTTCATAAGTAAGGATGTGGTTGAGTAGGGTGGTTTTCCCAGCGCCGAGATAGCCGGTGAGAACAGTAACCGGAATGGTACTGGAGGCTTGAACTGTTACCATACGCTACTTAAAATGATTATCATTCTCATGTACTAAACATTTTTCCCCTAGACGACAATACCTTTCACCCAATCCTTAATGAATGTAGAGACGTAGCATGCTACGTCTCTCATGGCACGTCTCTAGAATTCAAAGATAGTGCGAAGCGTCCCCACCCAGATCGTGTCATTGTTATCATAGTGTTCTGGGTTAAGAATCACGAACACCCCTGGATTAATCGCGATATTATCCGTGAGTTGATAACGATACTGAGCTTCCAGATGCCAAGACGTATCATCATCCTCAAAACCGCCATCATTATCCGTCACCTTCGGCGGCTGTCCGACAACAAACCCCAGCAGACTCCCCTCTGAACCAAAATCAGGCAATGCTAGGGTAATTGCCCAGTTAAAAATAGTGGCGTCATCGCCCTCATCCACCAAGACACCATTGTTGAAACCATTATCTTGAGCATGAGCCAGGGTCAAACCGCCCCAACCCGAAAGCGTAAAAGCGCGACTGAGGCGCAAACTGGCAGAAAGCCCAAACTGATCCGCTGACGTTGCAGTATCTTCCCCAAATGGCACATTTGCCAATTCACTGCCCGTTTCCCCAGAAACCACCACCTGTCCCCCAGGATAATAGGAACGCACATAAGTCAGACCCAAACGCAAACCTTCGCTCGGTTCAATCCCCAGTTGGGCGATGGCAGCATAGCTACCATTAAACAAACCGTTTTTCTGACTCGGATCATTAGCATTGGGAGCCAGATAACCCAAGGATAAATTAAGCGCTGAATTTAAGTTATAGGTCAAACTAGCACCCGTGCCTTCGAGTCCCTGATAATAAATCGGATTGAAACGCCCAAAACGAGAAATTGCCCCCGTAAGTTCTTCCGAGAAAAACTCGTTATAGTTGGCAAAGTTCTCGTTAAACTCACCACCAACGGCATCAATAATAAAGGAGAGTTTTGCACCCTTGACAGCACCATGTCCATGTCCATGTCCATGTTCCTCTTCCTCTTCTTCCTCATTATGTGACGCTGCCATTTCTCCCAGAGAGAAGCGATAAAATAGCTTGCCAATAGCTACATCATTATTATTGCCTTCATCAAAAGCGAGACGGGTCATGCTGGTTCCGGTAATATTAGGATTATCTCCTTCACCCGGACCAAAAGGAACCGTATTCAGTGCATCCAAGCGAGTTAGTAACAAGTCCTCCCCTGTAAAACTCGTCTCTAAAAATAGACGCACTCGGTTGTCGAAAACTACTTCATCTTCCAAGTCTTCACCACTACCATCTGCCTTTTCATCCCCAAAAACGCTACTCAGTGCAAAGCTGACTTCTCCACGCAGTTTGGTCGTTGTGGAAAACTGATTATCTTCTAAAAAGGCGACTCGACCTTCCAAATTATCTACTCGCGCTCCCAGAGTCGCCAATTCCGCCTCAAATTCTTGCACCAACCGTCGTAAGGTTGGCAAATCACTCCCCTCCAGTTCGCCATTAGGGAGTAAACGCTCAATTTGCTGCAAGCACGCATTCAAACCGGCAGCAAACTCAAATCGGGTTAGGGCTCGATTCCCGCGATAGGTGCCATCGGGATAGCCAGCGATACAGCCATAGCGTTCCACCAGACTGCGTAGGGCTTCATAAGCCCAATCACCAGGGGAGACATCTCGTAACTGAGAGACACTGGTGACTTGCTCAAGAGTGTTCGCCTGACTGATGGGGTTGTACCCCTCAATCTGTGCCAAAGCATTTGGGGTTACACAGACTGCCCAAGTACCACCCAACACCACTGGATTAACGACTAAAGTATTCCACCATGTTTTTGCCATAGTAACTCCTCACACCCTATTCAGTTCAAGGTCAAACCGAGTACCTATCGGTGACTCGGTGTCAAAATTATGATAATCATTATCATAAGAACGATTATCGTTATTGTAAATCCAGGGTCTGATTTTCCATGACTTACCATTCGGCATCCTTACCCGCGAACATTGACATTGCCGTTATTGGCGCAGGTCCTCAGGCTCTAACCTTAGTCACTCACCTGCTACAAAAACGTAAGACAATGGGGGATAGGTTTTGGGTGTTTGACGCTAGTGGCAGATGGATGAATCGGTGGTTCCATCAATTTGCCGCCCTAGAAATCCCTCATCTGAGATCCCCTGCGGTTCACCATCCCCACCCCAACCCCTATGCGCTGCGCTCTTTTGCCGAAAACCGGGAGTCGGAATTTTTTCCGCCCTATGATCTTCCCGGAACGCAGCTATTTCAGGAGTTTTGTCAGGATGTTATCCATCAGTGGGATTTGCCGGATAAGTTGGTTAGGGCTTCTGTGAGTAGCCTTAAACCAACCACTGTTTTAGGACGTCCTCGATTTCGTCTAGAGTTGTCCAATGGGCAATCAGTAATCGCTCGTCGGGTGGTTCTGGCTACGGGTGCGGGGCGGAGGATTGTACCCGATTGGGTAGATAAAATTGCATCGGCTTATCCAAACGACAGACTATGCCATGCTCAAAGCGTCGATTTAGGGAACGTGCAGATAGCCGGTGAGCAGGTGTTAATTATTGGGGGTGGGTTGACGAGTGGACATTTAGCCGTGGGTGCAGCAGCACGGGGAGCGAAGGTGATGTTAATGTCACGGCGTCGGCTTCAGGAAAAATGGTTTGATGCTGAACCGGGTTGGTTGGGACCCAAGTATCTCAAGGGCTTTTGGGCTGAACCGGATTGGCGGAAGCGGTGGGAGATGATTCAGGGGGCGCGAAATGGGGGATCAATGACGCCAAAGATGATGTTTCAGTTACGCCGCCTGGAGCGGCAAGGTAAGCTGAGGTTTTATCCAGAATGTCAGGTGGTTGAGGTACGGTGGCAGGATAACCAGTGGCAGGTTGACTGTGATGATGGTCAAGGGTATGAATGTCAACGCATTTGGTATGCCACTGGAACTGGCTTTGATGCCACCGTTGACCCGTTACTTAAGGATGTTGTTGACGCATATCCTGTACCTATTGTCAAGGGTATGCCTGTTTTAGATGAGCATCTGCGTTGGTCTGGTTGTGAGTTATTTGTGATGGGAGGTTTAGCCGCACTACAGATAGGACCCGTGGCACGGAACCTGTACGGTGGTAAAATGGCGAGCGATCGCATCGTGCCTGCCTTAACCAAACCGACGCTTTACCCTTCCTCTTAAGGCTGATTATCACCTGTCATCATTTTGAAAGGAGTACAGGTTCCGCCCAAACCTTTCGCGATCGCGCAGGTATTATGGGTGATCATTCCTATATAGGTTCCTGTGTCACTATTTTGGTCACCTAGACTACCAACAATCAATTTTTGTTCAGAAACCTTGACATCTGCTTCCCTCGCAACAGTCTCAATCGCGGTGGAATTGGTTGTCGTTTCCACAAAAATCGTGGGAACCTTGGCTTGTTCAATGGTTTCCACCAATTCCTTTACCCGTGCGGCTGACGGTGTTTCTTCGGTACTGAGTCCTTGCAAGGATTCAGCCGCTTCAAATCCATAAGCGTTGACATAATAAGCCAAGGCGTCATGAGTGGTGACAATTGTGCGTTTTCCTGGGGGAATTGTTGCCACTTGCGCGTTTACCCAGGTATCTAACTGGTCGAGTTGGCTGGTTAACTGCTGGGCATTTTCTGCATAAAGGTCAGCCTGATCTGGATTAATCTGTGTCAGTTGGTTGCGAATAACATCAACCATCGCCATACCGTTTTGCACATCATGCCAAACATGGGGGTCAGGAACTTTTTCCCCCTTATCTGCGGCATGGTTTTCTTCATGATCAGAGTGTTCACCTTGTTCCTTTTCCCCGTGATCATGGTGATGTGCTTCTCCCTCCAGGGGATTGGGGACAGCTTCCTCAAAGACAGCAACGATAGGGGCGGATGTATTGCTGGCTTCAATTAATCCCTCAACACCGGCTTCCGCATCATAGCCACCATAAAGGATCAGTTGTGCGGTTTCAACGGCTTTGCGGTGGGATGGGGTTGCTCGGTAGGTATGAGGATCTTGGTTCGGGTCTAATAAACAATTGAGTTGAATGGTGTCCTGGGCAATTTCTTTGGTTAAATCGCAAAGAACGCGATGAGACGCTACCACACTGGGTTTATCACCTAATACCGTCCCTTCAACTGTTGGCGTTGGCGAAACCGTCGTCTGGTTACTTTGAACACACCCTGTCAGTGCGATCGCTAATGCCAACACCTTACTATTCCAGCCGTTCAAGGTTTGGCTGAATACATACTTTAGCATAGTCAAGCTCCTGAAACCGAGAGACAATTATAATGATAATCATTCTAATACGCTTGGATCACCTCCACCCCCTAGGATTGGGCGAAGCATTCGCGTTGGAATTTGAGTAGAAAACCGATAGATCTGGGCGCGAATGCGAGAGCCCCTACACACCTGCTCCCCCTGCTTCCCTATCCCTACCCAAGGCGCTTGGTGTGAAATCACGGGAATCATTATCCGATAAGCTAAAAGCAGAACTTGTTAATGGTAGTCATTCTCACAGACAGGTCATAATGCTCGAAGTTCATGATTTGGCGGTCAACTACCGAAATACCTGGGCAATCTCCGGTGTTTCTTTTTCTATCCAACCCGGACAGTTAACGGTGCTGTTGGGTCCTAACGGTGCTGGGAAAAGTACGATTATTAAGGCAATTCTGGGACTCATTCCCCTCACCAGAGGAGTGGCAACATTTCACGCCAAACCCCTGAAAAGCCAACGAAAACGGCTCGCCTATGTACCACAGCGCACCCAAATTGATTGGAATTATCCGGTTACAGTATGGAATGTCGTGATGATGGGGCGCACTATCCACACGGGTTGGTTTAGAGAGCCGTCTCGTCAATCCCAGGAGATTGTTCAGGATGCATTAGAACGGGTGGGCTTATTTGAGTATCGCCATCGTCAAATTGGCGAACTCTCTGGTGGACAACAACAACGAGTATTTTTGGCAAGGGCGCTGGCGCAACAGGCGGAGTTGTTTTTTTTTGATGAGCCGTTTGCTGGTATTGATCAAAAGACTGAAGAGATTCTTTTTGAGATTTTTCAAGAATTAAAACTTCAAGATAAAATTTTATTAGTTATTACTCATGACTTGGGAGAAACATTGGAGCAGTATGACCAAATATTGCTGTTAAATAAAGAATTAATTGCTGTGGGTTCAAGGTCAGAAGTATTGACAACTGAAAATATCAAAAAAGCCTATGGAAAAATTATGAGTCTTATTGTTGCATAATGTTGATCCCGATTTAATAACGAGTTTTAATGGGATATTAATAGCAAACAGGAAACCAAGAATAAGTGAGGTGGATGTGATGTGGCATGGGTTAATTGAACCTCTCCAGTGGGGATATATGCGTGAAGCTATAGCCATTGCGGTGCTGCTGGGAATTTTAGGTGCGGTTGTGGGTAGTTATTTGATTGTGCAACAGATGGTCATGATTGGTCATGTGATCGCCCATGCTGTTTTACCTGGACTATCCATTGCCTTTTTTGTGGGGGAGCAATTTCTGTCTCTGGGGGCGTTTATAGCCGGGACATTGAGCGCTTTAGTGGTGGCTGGCATTCATCAGCGATCGCGAGTCAAGGTGGATGCGGCAATGGCGTTAACGTTAACCAGTTTTTTGGGCTTGGGAGTTATCTTGATTTCCCTCTTAGAAACCAATCAATTCGACCTCAGTTCTATTCTCTTTGGCGATATTTTAGGCGTCAGAACCAGCGATGTCTGGCACACGCTAATGATTACAGTCGTCATTTTACTGTTGACCAAACTTTTTTACAAAGAACTCCTTTTCTACACATTTGATCCCCTCGGCGCTCAAGCCAGTGGTTTACCCGTTACCACTATGTATTTCGGCTTCATTTGTGCCATTACCTTGACAATTGTCGCCAGTATGCAAACCGTTGGAGTGCTTCTGGTTATCTCCCTCCTCGTCGGTCCTGCCATTACTGCCTATCTTTTGGTCAAAGAATTGCATCAGATGATGGGATTGGGGGCAATAATCGGTGTAATGGCGGGTGTCAGCGGCATGTATTTAAGCTATTACCTAGATTTACCATCGGGTTCGGCGATTGTCCTGGTTGTCTTTAGTTTCTTTATTCTGGCATTTCTATTCAGTCCCACTCAGGGAATTTTAACTGAACCCGGAACCTTCCGTTGGATTTATAAAATTCTGCAACCCATAAAACTCTGGAGACGCTGATTCCCTTTTTTTGACCACTAACTGAAGTTAAAAATGAGATCCTCTTACTCAGTTTCTGTTAGAGCAAGTTTTTGAATAAATTGAAAAATTAGCTCAAGCTTGGTCAAACTAGAAATATATCTATCGACTGACTCAACGTGCCGTAATATCCTCCTTTAGCTTGGCGTCAGCGATAACGGTTGATTGTTAAGGTGATAAAAGATAGAAAAGAGCCTTAAATCTCTTAAGGGAACATTCAATCAATATCAGTAAAGGAGGACAACTCTACATGGATAGTAATAAGCAATTTTTGGATAAAGATAATCAACCTCTTGAACCCACTGCCAATCAACCCGATGAATCTTCTAACGATGAAGGTAAGGGTGTAGTCGGCGCTGGGGTAGTTGGTGCAGCCATTGGTGCTGTATTGGGTGGTCAAGTTGCTGGCAAACGAGGTGCCGTCGTGGGTGCTGTCACAGGCGCCGTAGCTGGTGGTTTGACCGCTAAAGCCACTCCTGAGGATGCACCTGATAAACTCAAAAGTGCTGCTGAACAGGCAGCCAATAAAGTGCAAGATGCGGCTGAACAAGCTAAGCCAGCTATTGAAAGTCAAGCTGATAAAGCGAAAAGTGCTGCAATTGGTGCAGCCGATAAAGTTCAAGATCAAGCCGAGAAGGCTAAGCCATCAAGAAATCAAGATGGTGAGGTAGTCGAAGAACAAGAACAGATTATTGTTGAACCAACTTCAACGGTAATCGGCGCAAAACCTGTCACTTTTGTGGACAAGAACGTCGCAGAAACAGAAGTGAAACCGATTGACGTTAAGCCAGAAACACCTGAATTACCTGAAATCGACAAGCCAACATTCTCCGTCCGGGACACAAAACGGTACAATAAGCCCTCCTAACGGAAAAAGGGGAAAAAGAATAACAGAATTCTTTTCCCCCTTTATAGCAACCGCCAAGGATGTTAGGACGAATGGCACTCAAATAAGCCTTGTGAGATCGCCAAAACCTTTGATATACCGTAGGGTGGGCATTGCCCACCAGCCTTAAGGAGCGTGACATTCATGTTAGGACTTGTAGAGACGTTCCGGTGGAACGTCTCAAGAGAGTGTGTTTGTCTTGTTAATCCAGTCAATCAAATTTTGACATCCTCACGCCAGTGCGTAGTTATAGCAGTACCAAGGCAGGTGAGGACATTCTTTACTCTTAAGAGTTCCCTGTTCCCTTTAAAATGGGATTTAGGCGCGATTCGCGCTTCTCCAGGATTGGGGAGTTGTCCCGTGAATTCTTTTTTTTGCCGACTGCATTGTTCAGCATATCTGCCACATGGTCTAGCTTACTTTTCCCATCTTCATCTGGAGCGTAAATTCGATAATCAATCACCCAGTAATGTCCCGTTTCTGGATTGACGTATATACAGCTTATCAACCCAATTCCTCGAATTACTCGATGTTAGTTTCCGCTATATTGACGGCGGACAAGTTCTATTTTTGATGAAAACCTCTTGTCTAGCACTGTATCATCAAAAACCAAACATGCATCCGGATGACTCTGAACTTCTGAACGCACGGAGATTTTGATCGCGCGAAACCTCACCCTGGAGTATGTTGCCAGGCAGCTACGCTATATGTAGCGTAGCTGCGTAAGTCCTGAAGATGTTTCATCGGAACGTCTCTGCTCCCTCAGCTTCCCCAGCACCCCTGCTACATCAGTCCCCGCCCTTTTTGGGCAAATTCATTAATGGTTTGCTCCGATAAATTGTGAGTTGTCATCGCATTCAACATCTCCAACGGTAGCGTCAGATGATCCGCCCCAGCGATTAAAGCCCCCGCCGCTTCTGCTGGTGATTTGAGACTGGCGGCTAGAATTTCCGTGGGACTGTCTTTGAGGATAGCTGCCATTTCTCTTACCAACGCCAAGCCATCCCCTAGTAAACGAGTGGCGCGATTCACGTAGGCGATCGCATATTTGGCTCCGGCTTCTGTTGCAACGGCGGCTTGGGCGGCGCTATAAATGGCGGTGACTGAACAGGGAATCTCTGGAGATAGATGGGCGACAACCTGAAATCCTATGGCTGTAGCCGGAACTTTCAGCACCGTTTTCTCCCCAATAATCTCAAATGCTGTTCGTCCTTCTGCTACCATTCCTTGAAAATCGGTTGCCATGAGTTGATAATACAGTTCCCCTGGACTAATTGCCGCGAGTTGTTTCAGTGTCGTTTCTGGGGGTAAATCACTTTTGGCGAGTAGTGTCGGATTCGTAGTGATTCCCTTGAGCCATCCCCATTTCTCTACCGTTTTCGCTTCACTGACTAATGCTGAATCCAAATAAATCATGATCAATTTTCCGTTACACCCATTCTAATTATCCATCTTGCGCCATCCACACCACCTTGGCTTTTTTCAGAGTCAAGTCACCGTATACCATAAACAAGCATGAGTTGTAGCCATATCAATCCTATCGAGTTGTGGGAATATAGAGTAATAGCCGATAGGATCTAGGGATAGAGACATCAACAGACTAGCGACAACAGCAATCTATGGTTCAAACGAGCTTCCAGCAAGAGTCTTTACTCCCAGGGCTTGAAAGTGGCGATCGCTTAAATCGTTATGAATTTGAGCGTCGTTATAACGCGATGCATTCTCTCCAGAAAGCTGAACTAATTGAAGGAGTCGTTTACTTGCCTGCTGCTTTACGGTTTCGGAGTCACGCTGAACCCCATGGGAATCTCATCGGTTGGCTATGGACTTACAAAATTTTTACGCCCGGAGTTGAGTTAGGTGATAATCCAACTGTACGGTTAGATTTGGATAACGTACCCCAACCCGATGCTGTACTGTTGATTGATGAAAATGCGGGTGGACAGGCGAGACTTAGCGAAGATGATTATATTGAGGGTGCGCCGGAATTGGTAGCAGAGATTGCGGCTAGTAGTGTGGCGATAGACTTACATGACAAGAAACGAGCGTATCGTCGCAATGGGGTGCAAGAGTATATTGTTTGGCAAGTGTGTGAACGGAGGCTTGATTGGTTTTACTTGCAGCAGGGTGAGTATGTTTCTTTGCCTGTGGATGAAGGGAATGTAATCCGGAGTCGAGTGTTTCCGGGATTGTGGTTAGCCGTCGATGATTTGTTGGCTGGAAATATAGGGAGGGTATTGTCGGTGTTGCAGGAAGGTTTAGCTTCGGGGGAACATGCAAGGTTTGTAGAACAATTGGCAGAGCAATAGGGACATTAGTTTACTCACTACAATAGTATTTGTTAATAGATAGTAAAGGCAAAATTAATGTATAACTTGACGAATAGCCAAAAAGATATTTTACAACAGCTTGTTCAAAAATTTCCTGAAGGACATATCCCTAAAGAATTTTTTATATATAAGACTCAAGGTGGAAATATTATTAAGCTGGAAGACGAATCTGGAGATAATGAGTTAAAGATTACCCAACTCGATCAAGAAGCCCTTAAAAATGAAGGCTTACTTCTATGCACTGGTCAGCGATGTATCCTCACTGGCAAAGCTTATGAGGCAGTTGATACAAACTTCAATGCTCCAGATACATCTTTTGTTAAGCATCTAACACCATTAGCAGATATAACAAATCTAGATGAGGACTTAAAACGGCGATGCTTACCAACTTTAGGTGCTGGAAGTGCTGACCCCAATACATCATGGGACACTGCTGTAAATAATGCTTGTCGCGTGTTAGAAAATCGCCTGAGACATGTTGGTGGTATATCAGATACTAATTGTGTTGGTGTACCCCTTGTCAATGAGGTTTTTCGTAAAAATGGCACTTTAGCATCTAAGTTTTCAGTTGACGCTGAGAGGCAGGGATATCGAGATCTTTATGCAGGGATTTTTGGTGCTTTTCGTAATCCTTCTGCCCATCATTTTGTCGATCCAACTCCAGAAAAAGGAGGAGCTTTCATTGTCTTTGTAAACCTTTTGCTGAAAAAGTTAGAGGATTTGCGATAATTGGTAGGTAAAAATCGCAGTGCGATCGCAAGATAGCCGTAGGTTGGGTTGACGCGCCGAAACCCAACATCCCCTATCCAACATCAACGCCAAATTTAGCGATCGCACAATGGATACCCAATTGAACTACAGAGACATCATTAAGGTGAATGGTACTGACTTACCATGCTGGTGGGCATTGCCCACCCTACGCTATATCAAGGGTTGCGGCGCTCCAACAATGCAAATTTTCAGTGCCATTCATCTTTAAGGTGGTGCAATTAGGGTGAAGCCTTCGCTACTACCAAGAATGATGCGATCGCGAATCGGTAATACTGCCAAAGTTGACTCATCCACCAGTAAATACGCCGACGTTGACGCCAACTGTTTCAACCTAGTTGTATCCGCCGGAATCACTTGGCGATCACTATAAAAATCTAAACTAGGACGCCGATAACCAAACGACGTATAAACTACAGTTTCTGGGGGCGTGTGTTCCTGAATCAACTCGGCAACTGGTTTCACTGCAAAGGCTTCATTTAATTCCCAAACCCACGATGTAGACATCATCAACAACAACAACGTTACGTAAGTTCCACCCAATAAAATCGGGATAAATTGGCGATTATCCTGATAAACCTGCCAAGCCGCTAAACCCATTGTTAACGCCACAACCACGCCCATCATAATTAACACAGGCTGCGGATCTGCCCGGATAAAATAAACACATCCCCCTACCCCAGCAACTGCCATCAACCCCAAAAGCCAGACTAAAACTTGGGGATAATGCTTGCTTTTTTGCCATAACTGTGCTAAAAACATGCCAACAGCTAGAGCAAAAAAAGGGTACAACGGCATAATGTACCAAGGTAACTTTGTTCCCATTAGGGAAATCGTCCCCAGATAGCCAATCGTACCAATCAGTACCAGTTTGCCCCAACTCCTTTGACGATGATGCCAAGCTAGCGCCAATCCGCTAAACCAAAATAGGAACCAGGGAAAACTGTATTTGAGTAATTCCAGCAAATAATACCAAGGCGCACCCTGGTTTCCTTCCACAGATTCCGAGATGCGGTTCAAACCCTGCGCCTGAAAATGCACCTGCCAAAAGGTTTCGCCATAATACTGCCACTGAGCAATATACCACGCGATCGCAGGCGTACTCCCCAAGAGAATCCCTAGCCAAAAATAGGGATGTTTCAACTGTGCTAATTGTCCATCAGCTAAGAGAAACCCAAACGCGATCGCACCCAGGAGGATCACCAAAATTCCTTTGGTTAACGTAATCAATCCCAGGCTAATCCCAATCCCCATTGCCCAACGCTTATCGTGACGCGCTTTAAGCAAGCACAATAGCAATAGCACAAAAAACAACACCACCGTACCATCCAGCATCGCCAGACGCCCATGACGCACCACAGGTAACAACGTCAAGTAAACGCTAGCCGCCAATACAGCAGGTAGACGTTGGGCAAAAAGTTCTCGCCCCAACAAATAGAGTAGCGGAACCCCACAAGCGGATAAAAACGCTCCCGGTAGGCGGGTGGTTAATTCTCCAATCCCCCATAATTTATACGAGAGAGCAATTAACCAATCCATTAACGGGGGTTTGAGCAGATAGGGTTCCCCCCCAAGCGTCGGATGAAGCCAATTCCCTGTACGATAAATCTCTCTGGCAATTAGGGCGCGAGTCCCCTCATCCCAATCTCGTAGCGGTACATTCCCGACAGACATACCTCCCAGGAAAAGGGCGGCTAAGGAAAAACCGATTAGCCAATGGTAGTCAGTGAAATTTAGTCGTCGTTTTGTCAAGTCTTTATCTCTTGACAGAAGAGGTGAGTTGTCTCTATTACCGACTCAATCTCTACCGCCTTCTTAACTCTGGAACTTATGCTCTAGTAATTATTAAACGTTCTTCGGGTGTCCAACAGTTCTAGATAAGAGATTGGCACCACTATGGGCCACATGATGGTAGCAATGACCAAAATCACCCAAGAAAAAAACTTATCCTTTGAGGATAAGCTGTCATCATGTTGCATGAAATCTAACCATCGGCTGAATAAGATCGGTAGCATGACTAGGTAAAATGCGACTAATCCGATAAAAACTGTTTCCCACATACAAAACCTCAATAGCTTGACAATCAACTTGGTGATGAGTGACTCCTTAATCAAGGAAAGTGAGTCCTCTCCCAATAATATGGCTCTGCTTAGGTTTCTTGTCGGGAGAGCATTCTCACCAAACCTAAGCTGTATCTTCTTTCCCACCACTGTAGCTAGGATGTCCTTCCCTAAAGCACTTTCGCACCAACAGAAGACTAAGCTACTCTTTATGCTAACTTTTAGGAGGTTAAATTGGTTTGTCCGATTGACGTTAACTGAGTAAAGTTTATCTGTATCAGAATAACTAATACTTACGTACTAAATTAGCCGCCGTCTTTTGACCATCAAAGGATGACATCCCAAACATTTATCTATAGAGTGGTGTACATTATATCCTATAATAGTATAGAAAAAAAATATGTGGATGGGGATAACCTGATGATTCGTGCCGTGTTATCCGCCCTAGGCAAAACTTTACTAGGACTAAGCTTCACTCGTTAGAGGATGGTGGCTGATCCACCAGATCACTAATCGAACTCAATCCTTTTTGTTCCAACTTTTTTAACAATCCCTGCATGATTCGCCGCACCATCCAGGGTCCTTCATAGACTAATCCCGTGTACACTTGAATCAAACTGGCACCGGCGGTGAGTTTTTCCCAAGCATCCTCGGCGGTAAAAATCCCACCCACACCGATAATCGGTAGTTTCCCCTGGGTTTGCTGGTGAATAAACCGAATCACCTCTGTCGAACGCTCCCGCAAAGGCGCACCACTAATTCCGCCAGCTTCTTCAGTCACGGGTTTACCGGTTGCGGCGATAAGTTGCGTTTTCAGCCTATCCCGGTTAATGGTTGTGTTGGTAGCAACAATCCCCGCAAGCTGGTAAGTTTGAGCTAAATGAACAACATCTGCGATCGCGTCCCACTCCAAATCCGGTGCAATCTTGACTAAAAGCGGCTTTTGCCCCTGATTATCCTGTTGCAACGTCTCCAAAATGATTTGCAGTTGCTCAGCATCTTGCAGCGATCGCAATCCGGGTGTATTGGGTGAACTAACGTTAACCACAAAATAATCGCCCCAGGGCTTAAGCAGGCGGAAACTGGCTAAATAGTCCGTTGCCGCATCTTCTAGAGGTGTTACCTTAGACTTACCCAGATTGATCCCCAAGGGGATCGGCTCAAAAGGCTGATGCGCGATCGCTCCTAATCGTTGAGCCAATGCTTTTGCCCCTCGATTATTAAACCCCATGCGGTTGAGAACGGCTCTATCTTGGAGCAATCGAAACAACCGGGGTTGTGGATTTCCGGGTTGGGCTTCAAAGGTAACGGTTCCTAGTTCAGCAAAGCCAAAACCAAAGATCCGCCAAATTCGAGCCGCTACCCCATCCTTATCAAATCCGGCGGCTAAACCTAGAGGATTGGGGAATTTCAGTCCCCACAGTGTTTGTTCTAAGCGAGCATCACTTAGGCAAAAGGCTTGGTGCAATTGAGCGGAAAGCCAAGGAGTTGAGGCGGATTCATTAGTACGGTCTAGCCAACCTAATAAGTTTATCGTTTGTTCGTGCGCCCACTCCGGGTCTGCTTTAAAGAGCGAAAATAGAATGGGGCGAATGGCAGATTGATAAATATCAGTCATTGGTCTTATGTCCTTTGTCTTATGTCCTTTGTCATTCGTCTTATGTCCTTTGTTTGCTCCCCCAGTTCCCCCAGTTCCCCCAGTTCCCCCAGTTCCCCCAGCTTCCCCATTCCCTGATAACTGATAACTGATAACTGATAACTGATAACTGATAACTGATAACTGATAACTGATTATGGGTCAGCAAAATCTACCACTCCAAAACGATCATCCATTTGTTGCCCTAGGACGAGTGTTGGAGACATTGCGGGAAGAGGAAAATACTGACGTGTTGATCGAGACTACTCTAAATTACCTGCAAACGGAGTTTGATTACCACCTAATCTGGATTGGGCTTTATGATCGCTTAGAGCATCGTTTATTTGGGAAAGGGGGTATCGCTCAGACGGCGGATACCGATTTTTTGAAGCAGCGATACAACCTGCAACCGGGGGATCTTTTAGAACAGGTAGTAATCCAGCAGCGCCCGATTACCCTTCCAGATATTCAGAAAGAAAGCCGAGCTGGAGAATGGCGCCGAATTGCCGAAAACTTAGGCATTCAGGGAACATTGCTGTTGCCCTTGCGAGCCAAGGATCGATGTTTTGGCATAACCTTGTTGGGTTCAAATCAGTGGGGTATCTCTCCCAAACCTGAAGACAAAGCCCATTTATCCATGGTTTTGGGGGGATTAGCGACGGCGTTACATGAAATAGAAGTAAATTGGCAACAATCAGCAATTAAACGCCCCGATAAACCCCTCTTTCAAGCCCTCGATGAGCTGATCAAATTGCCCAAGGTTGTTCAGCGTCTGGATAAATTGGTGTCGATGACCCAAGATTTTATCACGCCCACACGCACCAGTATTTATTGGTATAATCCGCAGCAACGCTATTTCTGGCATCGGGTGGGCAATCGCCAATCTCTCCGCAGTGTGGTGGGGTTACGAGGCTCGACAGCAGGTCTTACTGTTGCTGAAGCCAGTGACTTTTATCAGGCGCTGGCTAGGGGTCAGTTAGTGACGATTGGAACCAGTAGAAGCCAACTCCAGCCAGAAACCACAGAACATATCCTAAATCGGCTGCGGACTCGTTCATTGATGGCAGCCCCGATTCAAAGCCAGGGGGAACTCTTGGGTTTTGTGTCGGTAGAAGATGATGCTCCTCGGATTTGGGAGCGGGCAGAACGGAACTCTATACTAGCAACCGCTCAATTAGTGGCGCTGGTGGTGAGTTGTGAGGAACTAGAATCCCAAGTTCAGTTAAGCCTAAAGGATAGCCAGTTGGTGGCAACGATTGCTCAGACAATCGCTTCTAGCCCCACGACTGAAACTGCCCTCAATGATTGTGGAAAGCTGATTTGCCAGCATCTAAGAGCCGATCGCTTTTTAATCCTACAACCTGATCCCTCGGGTCAGTTCAACCTCGTATTTGGCAAACAACCGTCGAATCGCCGTCCTTGTCCATCACCCCTACCGCCTCTTGAGCCAGAGGAGCAGCGGTGGTTGAGTGAACAAAACAAAATGGTGGCGATTGAAGATTTAGAGGCAGATGGGCTACTGATATCCTGGCGGGACAGTTTCACTCAACTTAATGTGCGCTCTCTGCTGCTGGAGTCCTTGTCTGTTCCCGAACATTCCCCCAACTCACCCAGCTTCGTGTTAATTATTGGTCATGACAGTCCCCGGACATGGAACCGTAATGAACGGGATTTTGCCAAAACCATTGCCCAACTCATCCATCTGCTGCTGACTCTTTCGGGTGAGTTGGATAACGCCAAACGTTCATTTTTGGCTCGCCAAACCCTCCAATCGGGATTATCCCTGCTCAACTGTGCCTCCAAAGATCCGGTGCGCTTTGAAAAGGCTTGGGTTAATTATGTGGCAAAGCTGTTGGAATGTCCTCTAGTGGCGCTGCTAACCTGGACTCCCCAAATTCCTTGGGCAACGGTAACGACTGCCGTTGTTGCTGATCCCCGTTTGGCTCTCCCCCCAGATTTAACGATTCCAGTAGCAACCAACCCCTTGATTCAAGAGGCTCTAGCTACGCCCCATTTCTGCTGCTGTTTGGTGAGGGATCTGCCTGATTCGATCCGTCAATGGTTTAATAGTCCCGATATTGGTCAAATCTTGGTGATTGCGTTGCATCAGGGTAAAACCTCAGCCACGGGATTGGTACTGATTGCCGATCGCGAGGAACGGATGTGGTCTGAGGATATGCTATCGGTACTCGAAACCCTAACCCAACAGTTTACTAGTTTGCGTGAGTATCGCTATCGTTTGATTCGGCAAACCCAAGATCGGGAAGATTTGCAAGCTCTAAACTGGTACAAACACCGATGCTTAGAGAAATTGTATCAGTCTGTGCAAGAGATGAACAATGGGTTACTGGCATTGGACTCTCAAAGCACCTATCCGGCTGAGGCGACGCAGTATGTTACTAATTCTGCTTTACAAAAGATGCGTCGTCAGCAACTTTTGCATCAGTTAGAAGACGTTCTAGCGACATTGAATCCGATCCTCAAGCAAGAACAATGGCAACTCACGACTAACCTACGTCCCATACAGTTGGCAACCTTGTTGAAGCGATCGCTGCGACAGGTTGAACTGTTTTATCATCAGCGTCAACTGGTGCTGAATATGCATAATGTGAGTCAGTTTACCATTTATGGCGATCGCCTTAAGCTAGAATGCATTTTGTTAGAGTTATTGCTCACCATTGGCTTACATTCCCCTGCCGGACTTTGGATTCATCTGTGGTGCTGTCCCTTGCGTGCGGATGTCAAGCCTACTTTGCGCTCAACTTCACCTTATCCTTTATTAGAGTTACTGATTTCTGAAAGCAGTTCTCTGGAGGAGTGTCAGCAGGCTCTCACCGCTTCACCCATAAAATCCCTACCTAGCTTAAGTATGAAAATTTGTCAACAGATTTTGCGAAGTTGGGGGGGTGATCTCCTCTTTTACCAAACTCAAGTCCATGACTATTTGATCCGGTTACTTTTGCCATTAGAACAGAATCAGAAGTAAGGCACACACAGAGAGGACAGATGGCGGAGGGAAAAACGGTTTTATTCCGTTTGAGATGGTAGACGCCAACCCGGTTTGACGACTTGACGCGATCGCGCAATCACCAGACAATCATCGGGTGTATTTTCGGTTACGACTGAACCCGCTGCTACTGTGACATCTTGACCCAAGGTTACGGGTGCGACAAGGACACTATTGGAACCCGTCTTCGTGCGATCGCCGATTTGGGTGCGATGCTTTTGTACCCCATCGTAGTTGGCGGTAATCGTTCCCGCACCGATGTTCACCTGATTCCCCAATGTCGCATCCCCCAGATAAGAGAGGTGGGCGATATTCGTGCGATCGCCAATTTGAGTGTTTTTCAGTTCCACAAAATTCCCCACCCGACAGGATTCCCCGACGATTACATGACCTCTAAGATGGGTATAGGGTCCGATTCGGCTATTCTCTTGCACCACAGAATCACTCACCACCGAATACAGCGCCGTGACATTCTTCCCTAACTGACTATTTTCAATCAGACTTCCTGGTCCAATCCGACTCCCGGAACCAATCACTGTTTTCCCCCGCAGATGGGTTTGGGGTTCAATAATCACATCCGGTTCTAATTCTACCGTGTCATCAATGGTAATACTATCGGGATTAATTAACGTTACTCCTGCACTCATCCATGCTTCCTTCACCCGATCCTGTAAAATTTCGTAAGCTTGGGCTAACTGGTTGCGGTTGTTGATCCCTAAAATTTCCTGGTAGTCCTCCACATCAACCGCCATTACGGGTTCTAGTTCATGAATCGCATCAGTTAAATAATATTCTTGCTGGTCATTATTCGTTTGTAGATTTGGCAGTATTTTTGCCAATTTCTGCCAATTGAAACAATAGACTCCCCCATTAATCCGACGGTTCTGCTTTTGTGCTGTGGTGCAGTCTCGATCTTCCACAATCTGGGTGACCAGATTTTGACCATCACAAAAAACTCGCCCATATCCTTGAGGATTAGGGAGTTGCGCGGTTAAGAGGGTGGCAGCATTTTGATGGGTTTTATGGGTCTCTAATAATTGTTGCAGCGTTTGGGGGCGCAACAGGGGAACATCGCCATTCAAGACTAACAAATCCTCAGTAAATCCCTCTAAGTAGGGTAGGAGTTGTTGTACGGCATGACCGGTTCCCAATTGTTCAGTCTGCTCAACAAATTCGATATCCTGGAACTGGGCGAGAGAATTTTTCACAAGTTCTGCTTGATAGCCGACAATCACAAGACACCGCAACGGATTGACACCAAGACAACTCTTGAGAACTCGTTCCACCATTGACAAGGAACCCAAATTGTGACATACCTTGGGCAACTTGGATTTCATTCGTGTCCCGCGCCCTGCTGCTAAAATCGCGACTGCAACCATGATTGAGATAGGGGTGATCTGCTACCGAATTATAGATTTTTGCTAACTGATAATACCATAGTATGTTGTACCTAGTCGGACAAAATTAAAGTTAACGGTTGCAATCTGGGAACAGAGAACAGGAAACAGGGAACAGGCGGAACTCGTGCGCCTTGACAATCTTTAACTCACTGAACAACATTTATGTTGCCATACTCACCTGCTCATTGGCTCTCCCGTACCTAGGGTGATAAGCAAACCTGATTATTCTTGGAAACTTTGTGGGGCAAGACTTTCAAAACAATGTTTTTAGGGAAGCTATCACTAATATAGGCTTTTCCACCACAAGTACGGGAGAGCCGTTTTAGTT
>NZ_JAVJRX010000077.1:0-29070 GCF_040219735.1 Coleofasciculus sp. G1-WW12-02
GTCTATAAACCAGCCTGGAGGCACGGGGTTATCGTGCAAGTTAAACAGAACACAGAGATACGTTCAGCTTAACTTGTTTGATGACTTCAGGGCTACTGAAAACTCAGGCTTCAGCCGTTAGGCAAGCCTGAGTAGTTTATTCCTAACAAACCCCTTACAATAAGAAGACAGCTAATTGTTTAGATTTGTATAGCCAACTCAGGTATAGAACGATATATGGCTGCCGCCGTCTTAATCGAGAACCTAAAAAAATACTACGGGGATGTCGAAGCCGTGAAGGACATCTCCCTGAACGTCGAACCCGGTGAGATTTTTGGCTTACTCGGTCCGAATGGAGCGGGGAAAACGACAACGATTCGCTGTCTGTGTACCTTAAGTAAACCGGACGCGGGTAAGATTGAGGTATCGGGAATTTCTGCGATCGCGAATCCTAGAGCCGTCCGTCGCCGCATCGGTTATGTCGCCCAGGAAGTGGCATTAGATAAAGTGTTGACAGGTCGCGAGTTACTGCAACTGCAAGGGGATTTATATCACCTACCCAGCAGCGTTGCCAAAGAGCGCGTCAATACCATGATAGAGGTGCTCGGCTTGCAGGAGTATGCCGATAAAAAGACAGGAACCTATTCCGGCGGAATCCGCAAGCGTCTGGATTTAGCCTCTGGCTTACTCCATAAACCCGATGTTTTAGTTCTTGATGAACCCACCGTGGGACTCGATATCGAGAGTCGGGTGGTGGTGTGGAATTTCCTGCGTCAACTGCAAAACGCTGGCACCACTATATTTATTACCAGCCACTATTTGGAAGAAATAGATATTTTAGCCGATCGCGTGGCAATTATCCACAAAGGCGTTGTCATTGCCGAAGGTACGCCCTCTCAGTTAAAGGATAACGTGGGTGGCGATCGCATTACCCTCCGCATCCGGGAATTCTCTCCCATGGAAGAAGCCCAAAATGCTAAGGAAAAGCTTGAGGTGTTACCCTTTGTCCAAGAAGTGATTATTAATACGGCGCAAGGGAATTCCCTAAACTTAGTCGTCAAACCTCAAAGCGATGCATTGACTAACATTCAGCAATCCTTAAAAGACGCCGGATTACCCATCTTTGGCATAGCCCAATCCCGACCTAGTTTAGATGATGTCTACTTAGCCGCCACAGGTCAAACCCTAATGGATGCTGAACTCGCGGCGGCGGGAACACGAGATGCAAAAGCCGAGAAAAAGCAACGGATGAAGGAATGATGAGAGAGCTGGGGAAGCAGGGGAAGCTGGGGAAGCAGGGGGAGAGAGAGATGAGGGAGATGAGGCAGATGGGGGAGTCATGTTCCAGACGTGATGACACAAGCGTCTGTGTGTAGGGGCGGGTTTTACCACTAACGGGAAGGTTTGCACCCTGATATGACTAAACCCGCCCCCAGGGATTACAGTCGCGACAAATGACAAATGACGAATGACCAATAACTAATAACTAATAACCAAAATTATGAGTGGAACTGTAACACCATCGAAACCGGAAATTAATTGGCAACCCGACGTGGTAAGTCAAGTCCCTGTTAGTGATAAGGCGGGTGTGGGTGAATTTGTCCAAGAAACCTTGGCACTCACTAAGCGCCTGTTTATCCAACTGCAACGACGCCCATCTACATTAATTGCTGGGGTAATTCAGCCGTTAATGTGGCTGATTCTGTTTGGGGCGTTATTTCAAAATGCACCAAAAGGACTCTTCGGTGAAAGCTTATCATACGCCCAATTCTTGAGTGCTGGTGTAATTGTATTTACCGCCTTCGCTGGTGCGCTCAATGCTGGCTTACCGGTGATGTTTGATCGGGAATTTGGCTTTCTCAACCGTTTACTCGTCGCACCTCTGGCGTCTCGCTTCTCCATTGTTGCCGCATCAGCTATCTATATCGTCGCCCTCAGCTTTATCCAAGCGGTGGTGATTGTTGCGGCTAGTGCGGTTATGGGTGCGGGTGTTCCCAATATAGCCGGACTCGGTGCGATCGCGCTGATCGTTTTCTTGCTGGTAATCGGGATGACAGCATTAAGTTTAGGACTCGCATTTGTGCTTCCGGGTCATATTGAACTCATTGCGGTCATTTTTGTCACCAACTTACCCCTGCTATTTGCCAGCACTGCCCTAGCGCCGCTATCCTTTATGCCAAAATGGTTACAGCTTGTCGCTAGTCTCAATCCCTTGAGTTATGCGATAGAACCAATTCGCTATCTCTACCTCCATGGGGATTGGTCTTTAGGTAGTGTTGTCATGGAAGCGCCTTGGGCATCAATTACGTTTGGCGGGGCTGTTTTAGTCCTGTTTGGCTTTGCCACCGCCGCATTAGTTATCATTAGTCCATTGCTACGACGCCGATTTGCCTAAAAAATTCCAGATTATTTAAGGCGCTATAGTAGGGACACGGCACTGCCGTGTCCTTATCGGTAGAACGGCTAATCATATTTCTAACATAAACAGGCTAACTGCCATGAAGATAAACACTCTCTTAACTCCGGCACTCACCTCAACCCTGTTCGCTCCCCTAGCATTAGGAGTGGCTGTTGGCATTATCTCAGCCATTATCCCTGAATCTGCGATCGCACAATCGGCTGAACGGGTAAATCCCCTAGAAGGTATGGATAATCGCCAAAATGAGCGAGATCCACTCACGGGAACGACTGGCAACAGTGTCTTTGATTTTATCCATCGTTCCCGTTTAAGTGTTGATACGGATACATTTAACAGCGAACTGGATCAAAACCTAGACAATGCGACGCAGGAGTTCCGCCGTCTACAAATGGAACGCTTAAGAAATCAACAACAAGCTCAACCGAATAACTCGTCTACTCCGGCTGGCTCAAGAATTAGATAACTGGAGGTAGAACCTCCCGAAAAGCATTCCCAGGCAAAGCCTGGGAACAAGAAAGCTAGCTCATGCTGGCTAAGATATCCTTAGCGTGGGAATCGGTTTTCACCTTTTCATCAACATAAGTGATCGTACCTTCGCCGTTAATCACATAAGTGACGCGCTTGGAGTAACCACCGCCTTCAACATCATAAGCTTTGGTAATCGTGCCATCCGGATCAGCGAGCAATTGGAAAGGCAAGCCATACTTCTCCTTAAATTGCTTATGGGATGCCTCATCATCCATACTGACACCGAGAACAACCATATCTTTGCCTTGATATTCCGCGTAGTTGTCCCGGAAGCTTTGGGCTTCTTTGGTGCAACCTGGGGTATCGTCTTTGGGATAAAAATAGAGAACTACTGTTTTCCCAGCCAAGTCAGAAAGGGAAACGGTATTCCCTGCATCATCTTTGGCGGTAAATGCCGGAGCTTTATCACCAACGCTTAAAGCCATAAGTCTTTTTCCCTGTGTGTTTAATACGCTATTGACTATTCTTCACTTTACTACGGATTATCGGTGGACTTGATTGGAAAATGTAGTGTTTGATATTGATTCAAGCCAATACACGCTCGGCAATACTACTGGGTTGGAAAAACAAAGCCCCTACGCCAGGAGCTTCCTCTGCTGAGTCAGGAAAGTTAAGATGGATGGATTGAAGCCTAAAAGTGGGGTTCACTAGCGTTTCCAGCAGCTAACCAATGACTTCCATTTCGTCACAAAAAGCCCAGTCGGTTCACTATCCAGAGCAAACAGTTAAACGCGCTGAACAAGCTTTGCGCTGTTTGCCCTTTCAGTTAACCTTGTACAAGGTGATGCGTTCGACCAGTGTTTCCCTACTCGCGATCGCAACCCAAAAAGGGATAGAACAGGGTTATACTAAGCGTTCCTTATCCGAGTTGGCAGCCGAACGTGATTTAATGTGGTTGATTCAAGTCGGTGTGTTGCGGCGAGAAGTTGATGGGCAAGGTATTACCGACAGTTTTCGTCTCACGCCCTTGGGTCGTCAACTGGTGGAAAAATGGGCAAGCCAAGGCGAGTCATTGCCCCCGCCATCCCTTTGGGATCGCATCACTCACGCCTGGAACCGTTGGTGGCGATTGCCGATTTAAATCTATGGTCGCACGCAGGGTTGCTTCTATTTGTCCTGATTACCCTATAACTCCCAAGCCGCTTTATGAAATCGCTGATGGTGGTGGGGACAACGTCCCACGCAGGAAAATCGTTTATTGTTACCGCCTTGTGCCGTATTCTTTCTCGGCGCGGTTGGCGTGTGTCTCCGTTTAAGGGACAAAATATGGCGCTCAATGCCTATGTCACCCCCAATGGAGGAGAAATTGGACATGCTCAAGCCGTCCAAGCCTGGGCGGCTAATGTGACGCCCTGTGTCGAAATGAACCCGATTTTACTCAAACCTCAAGGGGATATGACCTCTCAAGTTATCCTCATGGGTCAAGTGGCGGGTAACGTCAGCGCGGCGGATTATTACGAACAATACTTTGATCGCGGTTGGCAGGCGATTGAAGAGTCCCTACGGCGTTTGAGTCATGAGTTTGATTTTCTGGTATGTGAGGGTGCAGGGAGTCCGGCGGAGATTAATCTTAAGCACCGCGATTTAACCAATATGCGGGTAGCGAAACATTTAAATGCACCAACCTTACTCGTGGTAGATATCGATCGCGGCGGCGCATTTGCTCATATTGTTGGGACTCTGGAACTGTTGGACGCAGATGAGCGAGCCTTGATTAAGGGCGTGGTAATTAATAAATTTAGAGGACAGCGCTCGCTTTTGGAATCAGGGATTACTTGGCTTGAAGAACGCACTGGAATTCCCGTGGTTGGGGTTATTCCCTGGATGGATGAGATATTTCCCGCTGAAGACTCTTTGGCGCTACTGGAGCGCGACAATCACAGAAAGCTCGATAGTGAATTAACGATCTCGGTGATTCGCTTCCCCCGGATCTCTAACTTTACCGACTTTGACGCCCTAGAAGCTGAACCGACGGTCACGGTAAAATATATAACACCGCATCAATCCCTCGGCTACCCCGACGCCCTGATTTTGCCAGGGACAAAAACTACAATTAAAGACTTACTCCTGTTGCACAAAACAGGCATGATTGAAGAAATTCAAAACTATGCCGCTGCGGGGGGTACAGTTTTAGGCATTTGTGGTGGTTTTCAAATGCTGGGTCAAAGCTTACTTGATCCGGATGGCATTGAGGATGAACCAGGACAGTATCAGGGATTAGGATTATTACCCATTAAAACAATAATTACTGCCCGAAAAGTAACTCGTCAACGCTTGGTTAGCTCCAACTATCCTCAAGTTGGTTTACCTGTAGAAGGGTATGAAATTCATCAAGGACGTTCTCGGCTGATTGACTCGGAAACCACCGATAATCAGTCTGCCTATCAACCCCTGTTTGATGACCCAGGTTTAGGATTAGTCGATGTGACTCAATCGATTTGGGGGACTTATCTCCATGGTTTATTTGATAATGGTCCTTGGCGACGGGCTTGGTTGAATCAACTGCGACATCAACGCGGACTTTCGTCTTTGCCAACGGGTATTCCGGACTACCGAGATCAGCGAGAAGTGGTTTTAAATTCCCTAGCCGATAGCGTAGAGGCTCATTTGGATTTAAGTACTATTTTACCTGCCCTGAGTTAATAACTAGAACCTGTTCATGAGTGTTACCATTCGATTCTTACCCGATGATGTCACCATTAATGCAGAAGTTGGAGAACCCCTACTGCAAGTAGCTCAACGCGCGGGTGTTTTCATTCCCACAGGATGCCTCATGGGTTCGTGTCATGCTTGTGAGGTTGAGATTAACGAGGGAGAAACGATTTGCGCCTGCATCTCTGCTGTACCACCGGGTTCCGAACAGCTTACGATTAATCTCTACAGTGATCCAACTTGGTAAAATCATAAGAGATGCCTGAAACTAGATCAGTTGCTAATTTACTCCACTATGTCATCGACTGCATCCTCTACTCCGAGCCCCGCGATTCCGGTTGAGAAAATCCGTTATAACGATCACGGACTTGTCCCTGCCATTGTCCAGGATTACCTGGATGGTACAGTATTGATGATGGCGTGGATGAATCGGGAATCGTTGCAGAAAACCTTGGAAACTGGGGAAACCTGGTTCTGGAGTCGCTCGCGTCAGGAATTATGGCACAAAGGCGCGACATCAGGTCATTTGCAGCATCTGCGATCGCTGCGTTATGACTGTGATAGTGATACCCTGCTGATTGGTGTAGAACAGGTGGGGGATGTTGCCTGTCATACTGGGGAACGCAGTTGTTTCCATCAGGTGGATGGGATAAAGGCTGCACCGCCAGCCGATACCCTGTCTCAGGTGTTTGAAGTGATTTGCCATCGCCGGGATAATCCCACAGCCGAATCCTATACCTGTAAGCTATTTAAGGGTGGGGATAATAAGATTCTCAAAAAGATTGGCGAAGAAGCCGCCGAGGTAGTGATGGCGTGCAAGGATGATGAGTTGGATGCGATCGCGTCTGAGGTGGCTGATTTGTTTTATCACACCCTAGTCGCATTAGCCCATCACCAGGTTGATGTGCGAGACGTTTATCGCAAGTTACAAGACAGAAGGGGTTGAGATCTTCCCCCACTTTCAGACTTCAGAAGGAGTTACTTAAGTACGCCAGGGATAACCATAGAGATAGGCGTATTGGAAGATAACGCTTCTAAAAGTTTCAAGAGGAAAAAACGATGTTTCAAAGCGTGGGAATGATGGTGGGGTTGTACCACACACCTCCGTGGCTGGCTAAAGTTCCAGCAGCTCCAACCGTGTCTCCAGTCACTCATGCTCCAGAACCTGCGGCTTTGGTCTTTTCAGGACCGCAGTTTTTTATCGCCTTGATTGCTGGAGTACTCATGGCGTTTGCCTTCCAATTTTTGTTAACCAATTTTACCCTTGCCGCAGGCATTTCAGCCGGGGATAATCCATTAGATGCAGATGAGTCTGAAAGCTGGGGAAGCAAGATTAGCGAAGTTGAATCTAAGGTAGGGGTATGGGCTTTAGTCACCGTTAACATTGCCTTATTCATCGCCTGTTTCCTAGCGGTGAAACTGACCCTAATTAACAGCCTGACTCTGGGAGCCATTACAGGCGTTGTGATCTGGTCTGCATACTTCTTGCTGCTACTGTGGGTTAGTTCTACAGCAATGGGTTCTGTTGTGGGTTCCGTTGCGAATACAGCGGGTTCAGGCTTGCAAGGAGTCATGACTATAGCCACTACAGCTCTGGGTGGAAGGTCAGCAAACGCTCAGATTGTCAATACAGTTGAGGAATCTGTAGCTGCTGTTCGCCGCGAATTGAGTTCGGCGGTTGACCCTACCCGTGTCCAGGAGACAGTACAAGACTATGTGGCAGATCTGGCAATACCCAAGCTCAATCTCAAACAAATTCGCAATGATTTGGAAAATTTGCTCAGCGGTTCGGAGTTAAGATCTATCGCTGAGAGTGATATTCTGGAAAACGTGAACCGTCAGACGTTTGTCGATTTAGTCAGCAGTCGTACAGACTTATCCAAACAAGACATTAATGGGATTGCAGACCAACTAGAAGCCGCTTGGCAGCAAGTATTGGGTAAACAACAACAAACTGATCCACAGGCAAAACTGCTCAACTTCCTTCAGGAAGCCAGTCCAGAAGAGCTAACCTCAGGTCAGCTTGGCGATAAGCTCGGACAACTCGTGGGAGTGGGAGCGGGTAAATCCAATGGCGGTAATGGCAATGGTGGCTTCGGGGAGCAAGCTTTGCAACTGGGTGTCAGCGCTCTAATGAGTAGAGTACTGTCGCGGACGGATTTGTCTGACATAGATGTGGAAAAAATTTCGGATCAGTTGCAACAGTTTAAAGATAAAGCGACAGAGCAAGCTAAAAATCTTTCCTCTCAGGTAGCCGAGCGAGTACCGGGACAACCCTTTAATACGATTAAGGCAGATGTAGAAAACTACCTGCTCGATTCCAAACCTTGGCACTTGAACCGAGAGACGATTAAGCAGGAATTTAAAGACGTTATCTATGACCCAGAAGCAGCTCCCAAGGCAGTTCGGCAGCAATTAGAGCAACTGAATCGAGACGATTTCGTTAACCTGCTGGAATCACGGGATAATTTCAAATCCGAGAAAATAGCGGATATTGCCGATCAGTTGGAAGGTATCCGCCAGGAGGTTCTGGAAACCGTTCAAGGTGCTGAGTCTGAAGAACAGTCCCAAGACATCCGCACTCGGGTGGAAAATTATCTACGCAATACCAACAAAGAAGAACTGAATCCTGAAGGGATTGAGCATGATTTCCAAGCACTTCTGGATGACCCACAGGCGGGTATTGACGCACTACGGCAACGGTTATCTCAGTTTGACCGCGATACTTTAGTGCAACTGCTCTCTCAACGGGACGACTTGAGTCAAGAGGAAGTCGAGCAACGGGTTAGTCAACTTGAGAGTACGCGCGATCGCGTCTTGTCACAAGCTCAGGAACTGCAAGACCAAGGGAAATCTAAAGCCGATGAGCTGCGCGGTAAGGTAGAAGAGTATCTACGCAATACCAACAAAGAAGAACTGAATCCCGACGCGATTGAGCAAGAGTTGCAAACTCTGTTGGATGACCCACAGGCGGGACTATCCGCACTCCGACAACGGTTATCTGAATTTGACCGCGATACGCTGGTGCAATTGCTCAATCAGCGCGAAGATCTCAGCCAGGAGGAGATTAATCAGGTCATTGACCAGTTCCTCAATGTACGGGATACTATCCTAAATGCACCGCGAGAATTAGCGGGTAGTGCGAAGGAGCAGTACGAGCAAATCAAAAATAAGATTGCTGAGTATCTGCGGAACACGAATCTGGAGGAACTTGACCCTGAAGGGATTAAGCAGGATTTAGGGAAAATACTGGATGACCCGAAACAGGGAGCTTTATCTGTGCGCGATCGCCTCTCTCAGGTTGATCGAGAAACCTTGGTCAAACTCCTCAGTCAACGGGAAGACTTAAGTGAGGAGGACGTTAATCGGATTATTGACCAAGTGCAAGATGGGATTCAAAGCCTGGTGAAAGCACCGCGACGCTTGGCAAGTCGTGCGAAAGGTAAGGTACAGGATGTACAATCCAATTTTGAAGAGTATCTGCGGAATACGGATAAGGAAGAACTTAATCCTGAAGCTATCAAGCGCGAGCTAAAACAGTTGTTTAACGATCCATCAGAAGGCTGGAAGAGTGTGAGCGATAGGCTCTCCCACTTCGATCGTTCAACGCTTGTGGCGCTGCTGTCCCAACGAGAGGATATTTCCGCCGAGGATGTGAACCGGATTGCGGATAATATTGATTCGGTTCGTAATCAGTTTATCGAACAAGCACAAGCGGTTCAGCACAAACTGCAATCGACAATTGACAGCATTTTTGGTCGCATTCGGCATTACCTCAACTCCCTGGAGCTTCCCGAACTCAACTATGAGGGGATTAAGCGAGACATGCGTAAATTGTTTGATGATCCAGAAGCCGGGTTTGATGCGCTGCGCTCACGATTAGGTCAGTTTGACCGAGACACTCTGGTGGCTCTGTTGAGTTCCCGCGAGGATCTTTCCCAAGCTGATGCTAATCGGCTGATCGAGCAAATTGAAGGGGTGCGCGATCGGGTACTCAGCCGCGCTGAACGCCTCCAAGAGGAAGCTCAAAAACGGGTTAAACAACTCAAACACAAGGCTAACCAACAAGTGAAAGAAACCCGAAAAGCTGCAGCAACAGCGGCTTGGTGGTTATTTGGTACGGCGCTTACTTCCGTCGGGGTTGCGGCTTTCGCTGGTGTGTTAGCTGTAGGCGGTTTAGGGATATTTGGTTAATCGTTCGACAACTTCACCGATTAACAGAGGCTCCAGGGGAGGCAAAAGGGATGTCCTTTCCCCTTTTGCCTCCCATCTTCTGCCTTGTTCACTGAATCATTTTGTAAACTACCCCACCTGATTAGCTGCGCCTAAAGGCTTGCTTGCTCCAGATGGGGCTTTTGGTAGCCCTGGTTCTATCCCACAAGACAATAGTTCCGTTCGCGTAGCGTGCGCGAAGCGCAAACCTCTAGGCTGGTTTACAGAACAGCTCCAAAGTTCAATCATTACTAACCCAACTTAACCGCTGTGGCAAAGAAAATATGAATCCCATCTTGATCTTCTCTGGGGGGAAACTGGAACGTAAATCGACCAAAACAAGCTTCCGGATCACTCGGTTGTACTACTGTCTTAGTTTGCCAACCATACCGGGCAAAAAAATCCTCTGGCACATCACAACCAAATTGCCACATACTCGCCCAATCATCTGATCCATTACACACCACATTATTAATCAGATCACACCCTAGGCGACTTTCTTTCGCCGATAACTCATCAATCTTTGCCATCAAAGATATTGCTTGTTCTTCCGTTAAATAATAAATAAAACCCTCTAAAATCCAGATTGTCGGTTCCTCTGGCTTAAATCCGGCAGCCAATAATAAATTAACCCATTCTGATGTGCCTAAATCCGCAACAATCGAACGGCGATCGCACCTCGGCTGTTCATTCGCCAAAATCTGATTCTTATAAACAATCACATCCTCTTGATCTACCTCATAAAAACGCAGATTATCCGGCAAGTTCAACCGATAAGCCCTTGTATCTAGACCAGCCCCCAATAACACTACCTGAAGACTATTCCCCAGATTATTTAATAAAAAATCATCTAAAAACCGAGTTCTTACTTGACTATAAGGTCGCCCTTGTTTCTCATAACTCTCAGTTAAGGTGATTGCCTTTTCAACTACCTCATCTCCGGCTAACTTTTGGGCAAATGGATCAACAAACAAAGCATCATCCCGCTTTGATTCACAAGCCCGAACTGCTGCCATTGCCCTGGCTGTATAACTAACCGTTACTTCTTGAGAATTTGCCATTTTTAAGCTACTCTATTTATAGTGTCTTGCCTTCTTCACTGCAAGTGCTTGAAATTCATAGTTTCAGCATAGGGCATCAGGGGTGCGATCGCTCCCCCCTTTCTGACTTCCGCTAGAATACTGAGGGGTAACAGTAGCGAATGTCGATGTTAACCCAGCAATGGCAACAGGGAATACACAATTTAAATGCGTTTTAGCTTATCTCAATAAAAATTAAGTATGACCCAGCAGCAAACCCAGCGCCCCTTACGTCGGGGTCGAATATTTCCTCAACATACAATACCGCCGCAAGAACTGGCAAGACGTAAAGCGGAACGAAACGCACGGTATCAACGCTGTTTCCCGGTTTTTGAACGAGTTCGAGATGAGTTAATGAGTGATTACTATAACTGGTTTATACTGATTGAGCCAAATAGTGGAGACTATTTCATTGACGCTGATGAAGATAAGGCGGTGGAAAAGGCACGTCAAAAGCATCCGACTGGCTGGCTAATGACATTCCGAATTAATGAGACTGGAGCCTGTGGCATGATATGATTTCTGGCAGATTTGGCAGTATGGGTGAGCTTTTTTTTGAGATTGATTTGATTACAGCCGAGGGAGAAGCGTTTCAAGTTGATGCGTTGTTGGATACGGGATTTACGACAGGTTGGTTAGCCGTTAATAGTCAAGATATTGATGGATTGGGGTGGCTGGTGATTGAACGAAATCGAGCCATGCGAACAGCACAAGGACAAGATGTGTTTGATTTGTATGAGGGAACGGTGAGTATTGATGGGGTTGAGTACAGGATTCCTGTTCATCTGGGCGAAGAAATTCCTGATCATCTTCGCCTCCAGAGACGCCACCCGTTCATTCAGGGGAATCTCCTCACTACACCCCATATAAGACGCCAACGCATTAATCACCACCTCCGTCTTCGACAACCCCGTGCGTTCGATGTAGTCAGTCAGACGTTGGTTGAGATGAGTAGGAATGCGGATACCGAGTTGGACTGAGTTCATCGGGAAAACCGGAAAAAGATATTTTAATCTAGCCAATGCCTAGCGGAATTTGACAAGGGTGTCGTATCAAATCTTAAACGTTTCACCCTAACCCCTTCCCAATCAAAGCATCCCACCCCCTTTATAGCGCTACGCGCTAGGCAATAGGCAATAGTGAAGAAAAACACTGACTCATCAAGGGATTGAGCGATTTAAATTTTTCTTTTTTTGTCCTAACCTTAGAGTATAGTGCTATATAATCTAGTCCGCGCAGGCGGACGAAAGTTTGTGTAGCTGCGACTTCCAGTCGCCATTGCATCAAAAACGGATTCGGCTTACAGGTTGACAATCACCCCCTACAATAAAAGAACGCGCAGGCGTCGCCAACTCCCCCGATAAATCACCTATTTATCTCAAATCTACGCTATGCTCCAGGTTATTGGTGTTACCAAAGCGATTACAAACTTAAACCAGGCGCATCATACCTTTCAATTGCAGCCAATAACCGATCCCACCTTCTTCCCGGAATGGCTAGAACCCTTACCAGAACTCAGCCTGAGGGGAATTGAAACGTGCGATCGCCGACGAACCCGCTGACGCCTCTCAAACAATTAAGGATAGTCAACTTTAGGAATCTTACAGCGGCGCTTGAAAGGTAAAGTAATTTTGATGGTTATCAACAGGTTTACCTTTTTGACCCTAAGTATAAACTCGATAGTGAAACACAGGATAATTTAGGCAATCAAGGAAAGCCGAAAGCAGCAGATATCCAAAAAATGCATACCTATCATGACGCCATCCAAGATAGAACGGGTAATCAAGTTGTGCAATATGCGGCGATTCTTTACCCTGGTTCCTATAAGTCATATTCCGGAGGAGAAATTGAAGCGCTTCCAGCCTATCCTGGAAATGAGGCTAAACTACAGCAGCACCTGTATCCTGTGTTAGAGAACGCCCTCACGGTTGTGTAATCGCCTAAACTGATGAATCTAGATGTAATTGTTATCGGTAGCGGGATTGGCGGATTGACGGCGGGTGCTTTACTCGCCCGTTATGGTAAGCGGGTGCTAGTTTGTGAAAGTCATGCTATTCCCGGCGGTGCGGCGCATAGTTTCCACAGACAGGGGTTTGAGTTTGATTCGGGTCCTTCATTTTATTGTGGATTAAGTCAGCAACGCCCCAGTCTTAACCCATTACGGCAAGTTTTGGATGTGCTGGGCGAGTCGTTAGAAACGGTTCCCTATGACCCCCTAGGACATTACCATTTTCCCGAAGCGACGTTACCCGTGTACAGTGACGCCCAACGGTATCGAGAAGCCGTGGCGGAGATTACACCTCAAGGCGCAAAAGAATTGGCACAATTTGAAAAACGCCTGCTGTCTCTCTATGAGGGGTTGCGAGAGATTCCCACAATTGCTTTGCGATCAGATTGGCAAGTAATTCCAGTTTTAGTGGGACGTTATTTACCCTCGCTATTAAAATTACTGCCTCACCTGGGACTTGTCCAGAATTCTGTGGGCAAAATCATGGATGAAACCGTGGGTGATCCCTGGGTGCGGCGGCTGATTGATGTGGAATGCTTTCTATTATCGGGATTAAAAGCACAGGGAACGATCGCGCCTGAGGTAGCCTTTATGTTAGGGGAACGTTCCCGTGCGGGTGTGGAGTATCCCCTGGGTGGAAGTCGGGCGATTGTGGAGGCGTTGGTGCGTGGGTTAGAACGCTGGGGGGGTGAGTTGCGCCTAAATGCCCATGTTGACCAAATTTTAGTCCAAGGGGGGAAAGTTGTTGGGGTGCGGTTGCAACGGGGAGAGGTGTTGAACGCCCCGGTAGTGATCTCTAATGCCACAATTTGGGATACCTACAGCCACTTATTGCGCCCAGAAGATTTACCGACGGCGTACCGGAAACAGTCCCTAGAAACCCCAGCCGTAGCGAGTTTCATGCACCTGCATTTAGGGATTCGGGCGGAGGGGTTAGAGGGGTTGACGGGACATCATGTTGTGGTTCACGATGCCAATCGGGATATTACTGAACCGGGTAATACTTGCATGATTTCCATTCCCTCCGTATGGGATGCTAATCTTGCCCCGATGGGTCATCATGTGATTCATGCCTATACCTTAGAACCCTACCAGGGTTGGCAGCGTGATGATAAATATAAAGAGAAGAAAAAGGCGCGATCGCAATCCTTATTCCGGGCGTTAGAACGGGTGATTCCGGATATTCGAGAACGGATTACCTTAGAACTGATTGGTACACCCTTAACTCATTCTGATTATTTACGTCGCTATCAAGGCACCTATGGTCCCGCGATCGCAGCAGGTAAAGCCATGTTTCCCAGTTGTCACACGCCGATTCCCGGATTGTATCGGGTGGGGGATAGTACAATGCCAGGAATAGGGGTTCCAGCGGTGGCGGGTTCGGGTATTCTTTGCGCCAATACCTTAGTGAAACCCTCGCAAACTGCCGAGTTATTGGCATATTTGGGTAACAAAGGGTAATCGCGCGATCGTCCTCTCATCTCTCCTCCCTTTCATTCCCAGATCTGAGAAGGGAATGCCCCCCAACTGACGTGCGTTCAATAGATTAACCGTTCCGGAAATAGAATAATGTAGATCTAAGTAGAACCGGGGTTTCCAGCTCAATTTTCCCTATTTATAATCGGGGAAACTCTGGTGTTTATCTCCCTCTGGATTTGCACCAGAATGGCGACATTCAGGAGGAAGAATAACGTTACCCTTAGCCAGTTCCCGTCGTCGGTATTTTAAGTTAACAGGTGCGACAGGTTGGGAGGAAATCGTAGCAGTCATTACCCGGAATTTACCAGAGTTAGACTGGCTACCGAAACCGGGTGAACCATTATTACAATTGCAGGAAGGGCATTTAACGGGGTTATTGGACTATTTAAAGGATGACTGCGACTCTCAACTGTGGCGGATGGCGTATCAGGTGACGGTGTAATTGAGGTTGAAGGGGTTGAGGAATTGTATCGGTGAGGCTAAAAGCGTCGTTGGCGAGGCTCAGAGTGTCATTTATCCACGCTCAAAGCGTCGTTGACGAGGCTCAGAGTGTCCTTTACCTACGCTCAAAGCGTCGTTGGCGAGGCTCAGAGCGTCATTCACCCACGCTCAGAGTGTCATTGACGAGGCTCAGAGCGTCATTCACCCACGCTCACAGCGTCATTGGCGAGGCTCAGAGTGTCATTCACCCACGCTCACAGCGTCATTGGCGAGACTCAGAGCGTCATTGGCGAGTCTCCGAGTCTCGCGGGTGAGATTTTGAGGCTAATCGTGTTGGGTAAAGGTGTGAATTAGCATTGTAGGGGCGCATGGCGTGCGCCCATCAAACCGTCAAATCTATGCCGCAATTTTAGCTGTGCCACGCCGCCATCGTGGATTAGGCGGGAATAAAACTATGGCACATAACCGGAAATGGAACAATCCGCCGTAACCCACCAAAGCCTTTATGAAGGATAAGTTACCCTTCGCCAACACATCTCAAAACTGGGCGCAAGCCTTGCGCCCCTACAGAATTATTAACTATGGACGAACAACGAATTCAAGGCTATTTAAATCTAATTCAAACACTGCTAAATTGTCCCAAGGGCAAGGAAGTAGAGATATTACACCGTCACTCTAATTTAGTAGATGAGGGGTTAGTGAGGGTGATGGAATTGGTAGCGGAGGACATAGAATTACAGCATCGGATTATTACCCCAGAATCGGCAACTTTTTCCAACCGATCAACCCCTTGCCCATCCTTACTTCTGGGGCGCTTGGATCTGTCAGGGGGAGACGAAAGCGGTGAGGTTGAAAGGGTTAAATCCGTAGACTAGGGGGAAGCATGTAGAGACGCGCCATGGCGCGTCTCTATTCTTGGCGAGGAGTTGATAGGCTCGCATCACTTAGGACAAATTACAACCTACGAACGTGAATTAAATTGCTGACAATATTTCAAAAAACGCCCAGGAATCTCTGTTTTTTCTCCCCAATGCAAATGAATATAGGATGCATGTATCTGATACATTTTCCACCCCTCAATACTCACTTTCCCCTTCGGCTCATATCCTTGGATTTCAAATAAAGGAGGCTTAGGAGTTGCGGTTAACTGGGAACGATGAAATTCATGTCCCCAAACTTTTTCACCGGCTAATACTAAGGGTGTATTTTGTAATGCTGTTGCTTGACGATATCCCAGGGTTAAACGTTTACCCATTACCGCCTTTGTGGGTAATATCCCTACCATCGACCAACATTTTTCCTCAAAATCTATAACCTCTTGGCATAAATACATCAAACCGCCGCATTCAGCATAGGTGGGCATTCCTTGAACAATAGCATTCCATACCGCCTGACGCGCCTCGATATTATCCGCCAATTCCTGAGCAAATACTTCGGGGAAGCCGCCGCCAAAATAAAGTCCCTGCACACCTTCGGGTAACGTGGTATCTGCTAGGGGACTCCAGGGAATTAATTGGGCTCCCAATTTTTGCAATAAATCCAGATTATCTTGATAGTAGAAACTAAAGGCGCGATCGCGAGCGATGGCAATTCGGGTAATGGGTTGAGAGACACCAGGGGTTAAGGGTTGATGGTTGACCGTTGAATCATGACGATCTGCCCTCAACAGCGGCAATAAATGCTCCCAATTAAAGCAAGTTTCGCCAATATCAGCCAGTTGGTCAATTAACTGAAAAAGAAAAGTCAGTTCATCGGTGGGAACTAAACCCAGATGGCGATCGGGAATCGTCAGACTATCCTGACGCCGGAGTACACCGAGTATGGGTAATTGTAGGGGTTCTAGGGCATCTTGAAGTAATTCTAAATGGCGATCGCTCCCCACTCGATTCAACACCACCCCAGCCACTTGGATGCTCTGATCAAAAGAACGATACCCCTGTGCGATCGCGGCGACGGAGCGAGATAAGCGACTACAATCTAAAACCAACAGCACAGGAACATGTAACAGTCGGGCAATATGCGCTGTACTGGCAACATCATCGCGTCCTGATGCCCCATCAAACAACCCCATCACCCCTTCAATCACAGCATAGTCTACGCCGTCCAGATGACGGTTAAAACAGGCTTGAACATAAGATTCGGACGTTAACACCGGATCTAAATTGCGACAGGCACGCCCCGTCACCCGTTGATGAAACATCGGGTCAATGTAATCCGGACCCACTTTAAAGGATTGTACTCGACAATACCGCCGCGATAAACACGAAAGTAGGGCAAGCGTCACCGTTGTTTTGCCCACCCCACTTCGTTCACCAGCAATGATTAAAGCCATAGAAATGTGGGAACATTTGGGGCATTCCCCGTGAATGTGTAGGGGCGGGTTTTACTACTATCGTTTCTTCCCTGACAAGGGATGCAACTAAACCCGCCCCGATTCCCCCATTTACCCACACCCATACCGAATCCCTAACTCCCAGCTTTCAGGATCTGCCCAGCCACCGCCAGAGTTTCTTCATACAGCAAATCGCGACCCCAACGTTGCAACTGCTGACTCAACAACTGCTCCGTTTTTTGGTCAAACATCGGAGTAACCTGCTGAATACGGCACGATTGCGCCCCGCCATGTGCCTCCATCCGCATACAACCGGTGGTTTCTGAACATAACACCGTGCAGCAGTCAGCGTCCATATTCGTTGAACCCAAACGTAGGCTAATCAAATCTCCCGCCACTTCTCCCACATCAACCGTGGGAATCCCGGCTAATTCAGCTTCTACAGTGCGATGTTCGGGAGTGGTGAATTTAACCCGTCGAATATCATATTCCCCACCCTCTTTCTGATAAGAAACCGGACGCCACTGGAGTCGAGACGCCAACCACCCCAGAAACATTAAAGCCTGAGCGGGATTGCCTTGCTCGTAATCGATGGTAACTTGGTCAACCTCTTTGAGGGCAGAGCGACGCTCTGGCGGATCAAATGCCTCAGCCGTCAACTCTTGCCACGAGGCTAACCGCCGCCAGTTGAGGTCAGCCATGGGTATCTCTTGGGTGATGAATTCCTGTAGTCGCGATAACCCACTTTCTGGTTTTTGGAAGGCACTCGAATCAACGATCACGCTATTGCTAACCCCAGCCAGTCGTTTGAATAACCCATAATCCGGATCGGGTGTTCCCTTCCACCAAACAAACTTAGGTAGATCATCAATCATCAGTTCACAGATCATACCCCCGAGACGCTCTAAAGCTGCCGTTGTGCCACTCAAGGTAATGTATTCGCAGCAAACCAGGGTACTTTTACTGTGCTTTTGAATGGGACAAGAGGCAGAGACTTGAACATTCACCCCTTCATCTTCACCGACAATGGGGCATAGGGCGATAATCCGACAAGGATTCGCTGCCGCGATCGCATCAGCAATTCCCGATCCTTCTATATCAGCCGAATAGGGTTGCCGTTTGGTTTCCCCATTTCCATTTGCCTGTTGCTGATGTAGTTCATTATGCTCTTCGCGCAGTTTTGTCTTGGTTTTTTCATCCGCCTTGCCAGTTCTAGGCAGTCCATAAGCTTTCTGTGCGGCTTTGAGCGCGGCAAACATGCGCGGTCCGATAATTCCGTCAATCGGACCTGAATAATATCCCAATGCGCTTAAAAGTAGTTGAGTTTCTTCGGGCTCGTAAACCACCAACGTAAAGGTGGTTGCCCGTACAGCAGTGGGAACATCGCTGTTCCCATCGGTTGTACTGTAACTTTGCCAGATATCCCGAAGTTCTTCCTCAATTTCATGTAAGGAAATCTCTTTGGGCGATTGTAGAGAAAGAATTGGAGGAGATTGTACCATCGTTATTTATCCTTCGTTATTTTTCAAACAAGAGGGAACAGAAAACGGGGACAAGGGAATACATAACTTTAGACGGGGCGGGTTTATTAACATCAGGGCGAAACATAACAATATGATCATTCAATCTTCCCCTGCTCCCTCTGCTCCCTCTGCTCCCTCTGCTCCCTCTGCTCCCTCTGCTCCCTCTGCTCCCCCTGCTCCCCGGCTAGGGTCTACGCCAGCGGCGTCCGTCCCGATTAATCAGGTTTTCCGCCTCCGTGGGTTCCCAAGTCCCAGCTTCGTATTGGGGAATTGATTTGGGGTCAGTGGGTGCTTCCCAAGCGGATAGGGCTGGGGTAATCACCCGCCATGCTTCTTCCACTTCATCGGCACGGGTAAACAACGTTTGATCCCCCAACATACAATCGAGTAATAATCGATTGTAGGCATCGGATGTCGCCATGCCAAAGGATGAGCCATAGCTAAAATCCATATCCACTGTGCGGGTACGTAGCTGCGGACCCGGCATTTTTGCCTCAAATCGCAGGGAAATGCCTTCATTGGGTTGAATCCGCATCGTTAGCACATTGGGGCTGGTTTGTTGAGCGGCGGATTGGAAAATCAGTAAGGGGACATCGCGAAATTGAATCGCAATCTCACTAACTTTCTTCGGTAACCGCTTCCCTGTCCGCAGGTAGAAGGGAACACCTTGCCAACGCCAGTTATCGATCAGGAGTTTCATCGCCACGTAAGTGGGAGTGATGGAGTTGGGATCAACGCCTTCTTCTTCTCGATATCCTGGTACTGCCTCCCCTTTCATCCACCCTGCTTTGTACTGACCCCGAACAGCTGAATATTCTAAGTTATTAATATCGGCTAAATGTGTTGCCTGCACTACTTTTACCTTTTCAGTCCGGATACTATCTGCATCCAGGGAATTGGGGGGTTCCATTGCTGTCAAGCAAAACAGTTGCATCAAATGGTTCTGCACCATATCCCGCAGTGCACCTGAGCTTTCATAGTAACCCGCTCGATCTTCGACGCCCACGGTTTCGGCTACGGTAATCTGAACGTGATCGACAAACTGGCGATTCCACAAGGGTTCAAAGATGGCGTTGGCAAAGCGGAAGACTAAGAGATTCTGAACAGTTTCTTTGCCCAAGTAGTGGTCAATCCGATACACCTGATCCTCACGACACACTTGCTGCACCACCCGGTTGAGAATTTGGGCTGAACTCAAATCTCGACCAAAGGGTTTTTCGATCACCAGGCGATGCTTCATCGGATCTGCCAGCATTCCGGCTGTCCCCAGTTGGCGGATGGCTTCGGGGAAAAACTTAGGCGCAACGGCTAGATAAAATACCCGATTTCCCCGCGTCCCCCGTTTGCCATCCAGTTCTGCCAAAAATGCTTTTAATTTCTGATAGCTTTCCGGCTTATCCATATTACCGGGACAGTAAAATAGCCCTTCAGCAAAATCGTTCCACAGTTGTTCGGAGTGAATTCCATCAGAAAACTCCTCGATCCCTTCCCGCATCTGTTCCCGAAAATAGTCATGACTCCATTCTCGACGGGCTACACCAACAATTGTAATTTCGGCGGGAAGCCGTCGTTCGCGTTTGAGCTGATACAGGGCGGGTACTAGCTTGCGTTGGGTCAAGTCTCCCGATGCACCAAAAATCACTAAAATTAGTGGTTCTGGACTCCGTTCTTGTTGTAAACCAACGCGCAGGGGATTTTCTGTAAATGTCACCATTTTGAGTTTTGATTGTTGAATTTTTTGTAGGGGCGGGTTTGACTATTATCGTTTTTGACCTCACCCAGATTTGACTCGCGCCCGCCCCTACACCGTGACAGAGGTGGGTTCCAACCCTAGGTTCAAAGGGCGCAAGGATGGTGCCCCTACAGTAGGGTGTACCTCACCCGCAAGGGAACCGTTATACCTTTGCCAAGTCTTTGACTTTACTATCCAGAGAGGACATTAAGGACTCAAAGGGCTTGACAAATTTGTCAATACCTTCATCAAGTAGTTCATCCATCACTTGATCCAGATCGATCGCGATATCGGGATCTTTGAGGTTGTCAATTAACTGATGCGCCTGTTCCACATCGGTCTCAATCCGATTGTCTGGAGAACAGTGATCGGCACAAGCTTCGATTGTATTCGGTGGTAGGGTATTGACAGTATTTGGACCGATCAACTCATCGACGTACATGACATCGCTGTAGTCAGGATTTTTGGTGCTGGTGCTTGCCCACAAGAGGCGTTGCACGTTGGCACCTTTGGCGGACAGGGCTTTCCAGCGATCGGTTTGGATAATTTCTTTGAATTTCTGATAAGCGATTTTGGCATTCGCGATCGCGACTTTGCCTTTCACCTGTTTCAGTTTTGCCTCTTTCTCGATTCGGTCAACCCCAACTTTGAGTTTTTCGTCGATGCGATCGTCAATATTACTATCAATCCGGCTGAGGAAGAAACTGGCAACTGAGGCTAGCTTGCTAATATCTTCTCCTTTCTCTGCCCGCTTTTCTAAGCCTCGGACATAGGCCCAAGCGGTTTCAATGTAACTTTGGACTGAGAAAAGTAAGGTAACATTGACGTTAATCCCTTCACTAATCACTTGCTCAAAGGCGGGCAAGCCTTCGGGGGTTCCGGGGATTTTAATCATTACGTTTTCCCGACCAATGGCTTGATAATACCGACGGGCTTCATTAATCGTGCTTTCGGTATCTTTGGCGATTGTGGGGGGAACTTCAATGCTGACGTAACCGTCGAGACCACCAGTTTTCTCATAAATCGGTTGGAGAATATCACAAGCGTTGCGAATATCGTCAAAGACGAGGGATTCATAAATCTCCTGCACCGATTTTTTGGCTTTAATCCCAGCTTCGATGTCGGCGTCGTAAACTGCATTACCGACGATCGCTTTTTCAAAAATCGCTGGATTGGAGGTAATCCCGTGAACACCGCGATTCTCAATTAACTCTTTGAGTTCTCCGGATTCGATCAGAGTACGGCTGAGATTATCCATCCAGATACTCTGACCGTAATTGTTTTCGATTTCAAAGATCGGATTATTGGCTGTTGCTGTCATGCTTAAACTCCTAAATTAGGTTATGGGTTATTGTTTTGGATGCAAAGCTCATGTCTCTTCCCGAAGGAACCATCAATCATCCGTCACGGTTGACTTCTGGCTAAGAACCAGCCGCGATCGCGTCTTTTGATTCTCGTGTTCGTTCTTGAATAAAGGACTCCACTAACGCCACATCCTCTTTACTCCCGATAATCAACGGTGTGCGCGTATGGAGTTTTTCTGGCACCACATCCATCAGGTTTTGGGTGCCGGTACTGGCTCGACCCCCAGCTTGTTCTATTAAAAAGGCTAAGGGCGCTGTTTCATACAGTAGACGCAACTTCCCTTCCGGTTTCTTCACTGTACCCGGATAAATGAATACGCCCCCTTGACATAAAATCCGATGGAAGTCTCCCACTAATGCTCCACTATAGCGAGCCGTGTACCCTTCATGGCGATGAACGTAGCGAATATAGTCCCGAATCGATTCATCCCACTGCCAAAAGTTTCCTTCATTGACGCTATAAATCGGTCCATGCTCTGGCACTTTCATGTTTTCCTGGGACAGAATAAACTCACCCAAGCTCGGATCTAGGGTAAACCCATGCACCCCAGTGCCAATGGAGTAAACCAGCATTGTACTCGGTCCATAGATCACGTAGCCTGCGGCGATTTGTTGGTGTCCATCCTGCAACAGATCCTTCGCTTCGCCGTCGATGTCGTCGCCTTGTTGCCGACGAATGGCAAAAATTGAGCCGATATTTAAGTTAATATCAACATTCGAGGAGCCGTCAATCGGATCGTAGATTAGGGAATAACGACCAATCGGGCAGTTTTCGGGAATGTAGTAGGGTTTTTCCATTTCCTCGGATGCCAAGCGGCAAACGAGTCCACTTTGTTTAAAGACAGAGATAAACACATCGTTAGCATAAATATCCATCTTTTTGACGGATTCTCCCTGTACATTCACATTCCCGGTAAATCCCAATGCACCTTCGACCAAATCAGCGCGACTCAACCGCCGGGAAATAATTTTTGCGGCTAAGGCAATACGATTCATTAAGGCACTGAGATCTTGTGCGTCGGCACTGAAACTCTTAAGCTGTTGCAGAACATGCCGGGATAGCGTTGTGCAATCCCGATCCAGAGAATGCTCTTCGACTAAAGACCTCTCCACATCTGCCATATTTTGTCCTCCTTATCGTCGCGCTGTTGGTAAGCGATGGTCTGTCTTGGGTTAAGAAGCCTCGCTCACCAATCTGGCATAGTAGTCTTTTCCACTTTACTCCCTATCTTATAGAGGCATTGACCAACCAGCGTCTCACCTTAGAGGAATTTTGACATCTTTTGACGTTGGCGGCGGCAGTGCCGTTGCTCAGATCGCATAGAAATGATGTCAAATCCGGCTGATTCGGGATCAGGAGTGCGATCGCGGCGTGGCACACCTAAGCAAGATGGATTAGCCTCATACCCAGAAACTGTAGGGACGCACGCCCCGTCATTGGTGTCAACTTAAGCCCTAAAAGCAGGGGGAGATGGGGGAGCAGGGGGAGCAGAGGGAGCAGGGGGAGCAGGGGAAGCAGGGGGAGCAGGGGAAGCAGGGGAAGCAGGGGAAGCAGGGGGAGCAGAGGGAGCAGGGGGAGCACTACAGTACCCACCTCAGTTAAGGACTAATCAACTAAAATTTAGGAGTTGAAGTCATGAGAAAACTCTTCCCTGTTCCCGGTTAAAAGTTCCCTCCCCTCACCCCAATACCTATTCAGCAAGCCCTCGTTAGGAGACATTTAAAATGTCATTTAAAAAATTTCTCATAATTGGCACAACCCTAGTTGCTGTAGGAGGTGGCGCCGCTTATCTTTACGCCCAAGGATTTTGGGGTGTCGTAGATACCCCAGCCGCCAGTGCTAAAGTTATCCCCGATGAAGCCGTGATGGTTGGCTTTATTTCCACTGACCCTCAAGCTTGGATGCAGTTGCAGAAGTTTGGCACGCCAGAACTACAAACTTTAGTGAATCAGAGTCTGGACGATTTACAAGCAGAAACTTTTAAGGATTCCCAAATTAGTTACGAGAAAGACTTAGAACCTTGGCTGGGAAATGTCACGGTTGCCGTTTTACCGTCTACTTCTCCTGAAGCTGTAGACGACTCCCAGATTTTAACCGTTGTCACCATCAAAAATAAATTCAATCTCTTAAAGTTTGCCAGCCAATTAAAACGCGAAGAGAAACTGGGAAAAACTCAGGAGATTGACTATAACGGGTTGACGATTTTGGAGACAACCGACGCGGAAAAAACTTTCTATTCAGCCGTCTTGAGACAACATTTGGTCATATCCGAAGATGTGAAACCTGTACAATTAGCCATTGATAGTTTTAAGGGAAAACCGTCCCTGGCTAGCCAAGGGGATGTTGCTAAGCTATTCTCCCAAGATATCGATATTCTCAACCCAATCGTCAAGTTTTATATCCCTGACTATACTGCCTTTGTGCAAGAGATGGTTGCCAATAATCCAGAGGTTGCACCCTTACCCCCCGCCACCTTAGAACAGTTGCAAGGGTTTAAGTCAGTCAAAATGGGAATGGGGATTGATGACGTGGGAATCCGCCTGAAAACCATCGCCAATGTTGAACCCTCGGCAATTCAAGTCGAATTTAAACCCAATCCGGGTCAAATTATCAGTCAATTCCCCGCTTCAACGATGATGCTGTTAACCGGAAATGGGATTAGCCAAGGATGGGATGCGATCGCAGAATCCGCCCAAACCGATCCCCAATTGCAACAAGGACTCAACAGCCTCAGAAGTGCCGCCAATAGAATCAATTTAGACGTGGATAACGATATCTTTGGCTGGATGGATGGGGAATTTGCCCTCGGCGTGATTCCCTCCACAGAAGGGATACTCGCCCCCGTTGGCTTTGGTGGGGTGATTGTCTTTCAAACCAGCGATCGCGCCACCGCACAAGCTACATTAACTCAACTCGATACCCTCGCTCAACAAAATACCATTCAAGTTTTACCGAGAACGGTTCAAGGACAATCAGTTACTGAGTGGACAATTCCTGGACAAGGAACCTGGTTAGGATATGGTTGGCTGGATCAAAACACACTATTTATCGCGATTGGTGAACCGATGGTAGAAAAAATGCTGGCGAAGACTGAACCGTCTCTAGATCAGAGTGAATCGTTTACGGCGGTAACAGAAAATTTACCTCAATCTAATAATGGTTACTTTTATCTGGATATGGATAAAACGATGACTGTGGTTAATGGTTTTCTAGAAAATACCATCCCAGAAACACCTGACTCTTCCTCCGATACCCAAACTGCTTTAGCTATTTTAAATTCCGTGCAAGGAATCGGCGGAACTGCGACTCACGAAAACCCCTCGACTCATATTTTTGAAATGATTGTTAGGCTTGAACCTAAAACTATTAACCGATAAAATACTTGTATTGACCGACCGACGCTAGGACTTGCACTACGTCCGCGATCGCGCTTGGGTTATTTTAAATCTGAAGTTCCCCCTTTCAGATGTACTGCAACCGGGCTAAAGCCTTATACCGTAGTTTAATTTACCCCGGCGATCGGGTGGCAGGTATCCCTGGCTGTGGGCTGGTAAACTGTTTACAACTACCTTACTCAAAACTATTACGCTATCCTTATCGTTAACATGATCGTCGGTACGACAGAAGCCGCTGAAATTTTAAATATCTCTACCGCTCGACTGAGAGTCCTGCTGATTTCCGGTAGAGTGGAAGGCGCTTACAAGACCGGGAAAATGTGGTTAATGCCTCTATTTAACGGCAAACCGCTGATTAAGCCCGGTCAAAGAGGCCCGGCTCCCCGTTGGCGCAATCCCAGAAAGCCAGCGAAAACAATCATTCACGTTAACTCACAGAGAATTCGACAGAATCAAAAACACAACTCACACCAGCCGGTGATTACAGTCAAAAAGTGGTGCGACCCAACGCCGGTGATTGGGACAAAGGCACAGGCTCCCCAAACCGGCAAGACTAATGTGTATGGACATGAGGTAGAAATACCGGGAGGATGCCGGGTTGTTTATCGTCCAGATAGTCCCAGATGTGGTGCTAAGGTTTGGATCGAAACGTTTTACAACGTTAGGGTGATTTCTTGGCAGGAGGACGGCTCGTCTTAATTGAGAAGTTGAATTGAGTTATCCTCAAAATAAAGACCTTTACAAACAACTCAGCAAAACCGGGCTAAACCGATGAGATTCATCAGTCCCAAAACTGACTTTGCGTTCAAGAAAATCTTTGGCTCAAACGAGAGTAAGGACATTCTAATTTCCTTCCTCAATGCTATGATATACTCCGGTAATTCCATCATCCAGGACTTAGAAATTATCGAACCCTATAATCCTGGCAATGTGGTCAATTTAAAAGATAGTTATCTGGATGTTAAGGCAGTATTAGCCGATAAAACAAATGTAATTATTGAAATGCAACTTTGGAATGTTGAAGCGTTTCAAAAACGAGTCATTTATAACTTGTGTAAAACCTACACCAATCAGCTCAAGTCGGGACAGGGATATTCTTATCTCAATCCGGTCATTGCTTTAACCATCACTGACTTTAAATTATTCTCATCAACGGAAAAAGTAATTAACTGTTTTTACTTTCAAGAAGCCGTCGAACATCTTCCCTATCAGGAGCATGAGCTAAAGCTAGTGTTTGTGGAACTGCCAAAATTCACGAAGAAGCTGGAAGAGTTGGAGACAGTAATCGATAAGTGGATCTACTTTATCAAAGAAACGTCCAACTTAGAAATCATTCCTGAAAACCTGAGAGAAGTACCACAAATTGAAAAAGCCTTAACTATAGCGAATCAAGCTAGTTTGAGTGTTGAAGAGTTGGAAGAAATCCAAAAAGAAGAAATATTATTGGAGGACAGGCGAGGGGAATTGAGTTTAGCCAAAAGGGAAGGAATAGAAGAGGGAATAATAGAGGGAATAACAAAAGGCGAAAGAGCTTTACTATTGCGACAGATTGAGCGTCGTTTTGGAGAAATACCTGCTGACGCGATCGCATCAATTGAAGCCTTGACAGTCCAAGATTTAGAACGTTTAGGAGAAGCACTGTGGGATTTTAATACCCGTGAGGATTTACTCAACTGGCTGTCTTGATGTACCGTTGCCCAAGAACTGATTGAACAAATCGGTCAACTGGATATCTTACTCGTCTGTTGTGGTGGCGGTGGTTTACTTTCTGGCTGTGCGATTACCGCCAAAACCTTATTTCCCAATAGAAGCATGGATTAAGCTCAAAGGCTAGGGTTTTGTCCTTAACGTTGTTGAAATTCGACAACATCTTCTCGAATCACTACATCATAGTGACTATAGAAGTCTTGACCCAATAATCCCACGTCTAAATCTGCACCCCCAATCGCGACTTGGATATTCTGTTGAATCGCTTCTCCCACAGCGATAGATTCCACTTGACCAATCGCAAACTTAACCCCCTTAGCACTGGCTGTATCGGCGGTAATTTCACCCTCTGGAACTACACCCAGACGCTGCGCCATGGCTTGAGTAATCACTGTACCACTTGCCCCTGTATCAACAACCATGTTAAAGGTCTGTTCACCATTAAAGGTTACTTCAATTACAGGTGTTCGACCAATTCGCTCCTTGATTGGCGCTTTAACGATTTTTTGGGTTTCTCTATTTTCCTGTAACGGTTTCTCGGATGTCGCCGGATTTTCAGCATCTGCGTCTGAGGAATTGGGGATTTTAGTAACCGTTTGGGTGGCGACACTTAGGGGTTCAGGATCAGGGATAGGAGGACGAGTGGCTTGTTGTTGGGCAATGTTAAGATTGCGTTTATATTCTGCGATTTTCGACTGGGCGATCGCATAGGTGGGACTAGACGATGACACTGATTCTAAAAGCGCGATCGCCTCTTGCCAACGGCTGCTCACTAACTGCCAATCATCAGCCGATTGGGCAGATTGACTAATCGTCGCTGCGCTATAGGCAGTATCCAGTGCTTGTTGATAAATCTCTGTGGCGGTTTGGGGGGATGGCTGTGTGGTGGTTTCTACTGATTCCGGAGGTGTCGATGGTTGAGTGGAAACACTTGGCGCACTCGAGGTAACAATCGGTTGAGAGTCCTCCTCCAGACGCTCTGAGGAATCCAGACGACTACAAGCACCCATGTTTAATGTTAAGGTGCTAGAAACAAAGACAATGACGGCGCGATCGCAAAATGACATAGTATAGGCTCAAACAGCTCATGAGCTATTTCTTTTCATTATGACGAATGATTTTGCCTTTCTCCACTATCTTATGAGGGCAAAAAAATCAAGAGTTGCTATCGAAACGTGGGGGGAGAGGGGGAGTTATAGAACCCCATCCTCTACGCAACGTATCTTCAAAGCGGGACGCGATAGCGAGAGCGTGGAGTAGGTTGGGGGTACATTGGACTCCCCCAAGGTAAATTCAATTCAGTCAAACCCGATTGAATTTACAGATGCATTGGTTTTTTCTACAAAGTGTTATATAATTTTGTAGAAAAGAGGTGATACTTGTGTTGACATTAACTTACGAGTACAAAATTGAGCCAACAATTGAACAAGTAGCGGCAATTGAGCGTTATTTGGAAGTTTGTCGTCAGGTATGGAATTATGCTTTACGCGAACGTAAAGATTGGCTCAATTCTCGGAAATCTGATGTTAACGCTTGCTCTCTCATCTGTGAATACATTATACCTGCTGATGCACCATTTCCTAACTACAACTTGCAAGCCAAGTCTTTAACTGAGGCAAGGAAAAACAATCCTGAACTTAAATCAGTAAATGCCCAAGTTTTACAACAAGTGTTGAGGAAACTTGAAACAGCGTTTCTTGACATGAGTCGGAAAGGGATGGGTTTTCCTAGGTTCAAAAAACCAGGAAGAATGCGCTCCTTTGTGTTCCCTCAGTTCAAGACTAATCCAGTCAATGGAGAATCAATCAAGTTGCCTGAGTTGGGATGGGTCAAGATGAGGTTATCTCGTCCAATTCCAGACGGGTTCACCTTAAAGCAGGTTCGGATAGTTAAAAAAGCCTCTGGGTATTTCGCCATGCTGTCATTACAGTGTGATGTACAAATACCTGATGCAATACCACATGGTCATCCGATTGGGATTGACTTAGGATTAGAAAAGTTTTTAGCAACATCTGATGGGGAGTTAATCGCAAGACCTCGATTCTTTGATTCATTGCACCGTAAGCTTAAATTGCTACAACGCCGATTGAAGCACAAGAAAAAAGGGTCTAAGAACTGGCGAAAACTCAATCTGAAGATTGCTAGATTGCACCAACGAATTCATGACACCCGCAAAGACTTTCATTTTAAACTAGCTCACCACCTAGTCCAAGATGCCG
>NZ_JAVJRX010000078.1:0-33671 GCF_040219735.1 Coleofasciculus sp. G1-WW12-02
TTACTATCTTTTGGGTTGCATCCAGATGTAAATAAACCCGCCCCGACTCAGGTTTTATGATGAGAATTACCATGACCACCGCCGATCAGGTTAAACTGATTCAAACAGGAAATATCCAAACCCTAACCATTCCCCCGCCAAGAACTCAAGTTCTTGGCTCAAAGCGCAAGTCGTCTAAAGACGACTCGGATTATTATAGAAACAACCCCAAAAGTTAGACACGTCTGTCTGCATTGAAACAATCAACGGTGTTTATTTCATGTCCTAATTACCCTGGCGTTAAACACTCATGGATGTAAGTTTTGAGTGGGAGATGGGAAAATTGTGTAGGGGCGGGTTTTACTACTATCTTTTCCATTGCATCCAGATGTGAATAAACCCGCCCCGACTCAGGTTTTATGAGAAGAATTACCATGACCACCGCCGATCAGGTTAAACTGATTCAAACAGGAAATATCCAAACCCTAACCATTCCCCCGCCAATAACTCAAGTTCTTGGCTAAAAGCGCAAGTCGTCTAAAGACGACTCAAATTCTTATAGAAACAACCCCAACTGTTAGACACGTCTGTCTGCATTGAAACAATTAACGGAGTTTAGTTGATGTCCTAATTACCCTGGGGTTAAACGCTCATGGATGTAAGTTTTGAGTGGGAGATGGGAAAATTGTGTAGGGGCGGGTTTTACTACTATCTTTTCCATTGCATCCAGATGTGAATAAACCCGCCCCGACTCAGGTTTTATGAGGAGAATTACTATGACCACCGCATATCAGGTTAAACTGATTCAAACAGGAAATATCCAAACCCTAACCATTCCCCAATCAAACCAACGCCCAAACCCCTGTATGTCCGGGTGCGGGTGTAGTGAAATGTACCGCCTACAATGGTTTGAACGTCCTGATTCATATTATCATTGCCGTTGCGATCGCACTTCCCATCGGTTTAATTCTGCGACAGATTCGACATCGACAAAAATAATCTAATAATCATCCTCCTCATCCAGCATAATCGTCTGTTCATGAGACACTTCTGTCTCTTCCTTCGCGCCCGCCTCTAGCGGCTCCTCCTCAGTTTCCGGCTCATAGAATTCCCAATCGTCTATCTGTTCCGTCTCTCCAGCATACTGCTGTGTATCCGACAAAGACGGTGGTTGTGCCATCTCATCCACTTGCTGCGTCTCCCCACTATACTGCTGTGTATCCGATATCGGGGCGTGGGTATCCCATTCATTCAGTTGCGCCGTCTCCCCAGCATATTGCTGTGTATCCGACACCGTAGCTTTGGCACTGAACTGCTCACGGTCAAACTGTTCAGTTTCCCCATCATAGCGATTGCTTCCTTGAGAGTAAATCGTCGGTAACATCGGTTCCCCTTCAGCACTCTCAATAAAAATCATCGGTTCATCTTCAAACAAATGCTCCTCTTCAATGGTTTTCATAAACGGAGATACAACCAACGATTGGTAATACACCTGAAATTCCTCCCAAGAAAAGAACGCCCCACTTTTAACCGCCAACTGTTTATTCGGTTCATCTAACTGAGCATCTACTAAACAAGCATTCGTCAAATTCGCCGAAGTCAAATGGGCGCCCCGCAAATCCGCCCCCAACAAATTCGCCCCTTCTAACTGCGCCCCCTTAAGATCCGCATCCGCTAAATTTGCCCCAACTAAACTTGCCCAGGCTAAATTTGCCTGTTGTAAATTAGCCGCCGATAAATTAATCCCACTTAAATCAGCAGTAGACAAATCCGCCTGCCAAAGGTTAGCCTCTGCCAGCATCACCCGATGCAAACAAGCTTGAGATAAATGAATCTGAGCCAAACTTTGTCTCGCCCGTTGCCAAAACGTCGTCGGAGACAGGGCAACGGTTCGACCAATAAAACTTAACAATTGATCGGCATCAAAATCCTGGGAAATCTCTGGATTGCCACAGGGCCAGAAGGGAAGATTCGCTTCTCTGGCTGCCGAACAGAGGACTAAAAACACATTTAATCCCACAGTGGCATCAATTTGTAACGTATTCAAGGGATTTTTCAGATCCCGCAACTGTTCGTGAACCTGGTGAGCCACCCCTTCATCAAACCAACGTCCGCGACAGTAGGCGCGATAGAAGCGATAGAGCCGTTGATATAGTACCGGGAAAGAAAAAACATCCGCATTGCGCTTTTGCTCCCGTCGCAGTCTCTCTATCACCAATTCCTCAATTTGAGGAGACAATAAACCATATCCCAACAACCGATAAAGATGCTCAGCCACATGGATAGACGAGTCAATCACAAAAGAGATTTCCCCATACTGGTTTGGCATCTTTTGCGCCAATACCTTCAGTTGTAGGGCAATTTCTTCTGCGGCTAAGTAGTCTCCTAAACTGGGATGAGAAAACTCAATCGACAGGGGTGCTAATGCCGCTTTCTGGGAGGCAGCGGATTGACGCACTGCTGGCTTCACCCCTTCCCCGGTTTTATCTCTGGGTTGGGTGCGGAAAAAGAATGTGGGTAAGGGTTGGGTAAAAGACTCCGGCGTCATTTCCTGAGGCTGGAACCGATTCTGGATCACCGTTTGCGTCACTTGATTTTGACCCGTTTGCAAAATCGTCAGTGCTGTCCCCTGCATTTGACGGCGTAACTTTTGGGGGGAACGTCCTTCTAAGAGATTCGCGATCGCTTCTAGAGAACGCCCCGCATGGGAAAACCCTTCTCGAATTAACTCTAATAAAGGTCCACTCCCACTCGCCGGTTCCCCCAGCAACCAGCGACAAATCCGGTCATAGATTTCAAACTTCACCTCAGCCGGACTCATTTTAAAGATGCGATCATCAATTAAGGCATCCCGATTTAAAATTCCCACCAAATACAGCATCAGGGGACGAGTCAGCAGCGCCACCAAGTCTGGATTCGGAGATTGCCTCTGAAACACGCCGCCATGTTTTAAGAAGTTAAAATACGACTGGGCAATCGACTTGGATTGCAGTCTTGCCCACTGGAGAAACCACTTGCGGAATTCCTCCTGCGCCATGGGTTCAATGGCAATGCGCTGGAGTCGGCTTTGTAGGGGTGGTAAACTACTATGGCGATATTTACGCGCCAACACCCCATTTAAGGTAATCGGACGACTCGTCAGGATAATCTTGTGACGAGGCAAACTCGACCCACTGATTTGGGTATGGAATCGCATCACCTGATCCATAAACGTCCACAAGTGACGCTCAGTCTGGGGAGAACGAGGCAATTCATTCAAACCATCTAAAATCAGCAAACAAGGGGGAGAACTGCGGGAAAACCAACCATCGGTATCCGTAAACCGTCCCACCGGAAATGCCGTCTCCAGGGTTTGCTCCAAGGTTTGACCTAAGGTAACATCCCGCAGGCGAATAATTACAGGCATCCACTGCGGATAAAGCTCTTGTGCCACCTGGGCGGCTAACATCTGACAGAAACTGGTCTTGCCACAACCGCCATCGGCTTCGATTACGGCAATACTATTCTTATCATTCAGTTGAGCCATGACCCATGCCATTAAATCAGTCGGTGGGGAGGAAACCGCCGCCAGATAGGCATGATCTAGATCCTGTTGGCGGCGCCGTTCCCGGTTTTCTTGTCCAATCGTGGCGGGAAGGCGTCTCCCTTTCAGGGGAACGTAGATTTCCTTGAGGGAAAACGGTTCAGCGAATAAGGGTTCACTTAAGGACACACAGAGTTCTGCCCGATAATATTCCCGATCCAAATCCAGCATCAATTGGGGAGTCGAGAACTCTTGCTCCTCATCCTCGTCTTCTGGGGGAGTGTTGAGTGTATTACTTAAATGACCCAACCGGACAAACTTTTGCAGTTGCGCCAAGGGCAGTGCATTTTCGGCAATCACCCGCAGTAAATGACCCGGAAGTCCATTACTCAACCGTTGGGTTAATAACTTAGCTTCCGTTTCCTCCGCCCCATTCGCGACAAACCACGCGATCGCTAAATTATTCATCTGCTGCACCAGAAACGAATTCGCCACAGAGGATAAGGCTTGTTCGGCTTGGGAATCACTGAGTCGTCCGGGGCGCAAGGTTTTGAGCAGGGCAATCAATTGGGGCTCAACCAGGGGTTCATCGGTATTCGGTGACGCCGGGACTTGGGCGCGATTTACCCAAGGTCTTCGCAGTTGGGCTTCTTGCTCTAAAATTCCTTGTAAGGCGTTCAGATAAGCCACCTGAAAACTCAGCCAGGTGCCTTCACTCCGGCGTAATGGCTTCCTGCGACTCAAAATCCGCAGCAAGCCCACCGTTAACTGAGACAAAATCGGCGCCACTTGCCAAGCGACAGTTAACGGTAACTCCAACACTTCCGTCAAGACACTAATCGCAAAGGGATTAAGACTCTTGACCTCCATGTCTTGGGCAATACGAAACGCAATACCCGCCAACTGGGCGTTATCCTGTCCCAGTTGGGCAAGTTCAATGTGGCGTTCTGCTAGCCAATGGCGAATGCTCAGGCTCATGCCACCCTAACTACTCCAAAACGATTCCTCATCCTATTGTGGACTCTATTGGACTAAGTACAAATCACCCTTGCCTTGTGGTTAATCGGGAATACAATAAACGGTGAACAATGAATTCTCAATTGTTTTCTATCTGTGTCCAAACAAGACTTGCCCCGATTTCATCTCCATACTTCCCAACCTGCTCGCCCACCTCGGGGACATAAGTTAGTCATCCGACTAGCAAGAGGCTCTAAGGCATCGAGTTTAGCAGAAACGGGACAATCAAACGCCGAAGTTGTCACAGACAAGCACTCTAACCCAGCCCGAGTTCGCCACCAACGTGAGTTTTGGCAGTGGTCCTTGCTGTGGTTGATGATTGTGTCCGTTATCGGAAGCATGGTCATTGGTGGTATCCTATTACTCACTAAACTGCCACCCCCTGCCAATTGCCAGCGCATTTCTCCTTTATCCACGGATAGCGAACGAATATACTGCGCTCAACTTGCCGCCCAATCGGGGGAATTCGAGCAACTCCTGGAGGCGATCGCGATCGTCCAATATTGGTCGCCAAACCATTCTCTTTATCCCCAGGCGCAGGAACTGCTGCGGGAATGGTCCGAGATGGTGCTGCAATTTGCCAGAGACACTCTGAATCAGGGAAACTATAGTGATGCCCTGAACATGGCGATGCAAATTCCGGTAAGTAGTCCCCTGTATCCTGAAGCTCAAGCCCAAATCGCCACCTGGAAACAGGAACGAATACAGGCTCAGGCAATTGTCAGTCAGTTTCAAGATGCCCTGAAAGTTCAAAACTGGCAGCAGGCGGCTCAGCTAATGACTCAACTGTCACGCCTGAATGACCCCTACTGGAGTGTATCCCGCTATGATAGCCTGATGAAACAGTTGGCGGCGGAAAAAGAGGCTTGGACACAACTGCAAGAGGCACGGGATTTAGCCAAATCGAATCAACTGAGCCAGATTGAACAAGCGATCGCGTTGGCGGCAAAGGTTGATCCTAACAGCTATATTAAAGCTCAAGCTCAGAGTGATCTGTCGAATTGGAGTCGCACGTTACTCCAAATTGCTGCCGCTCGCTTCCAAAATCAGGATTATCAGGGGGTTATTGATATTGCCCAAGGGATTCCGATTAATACTTCTCTGTATCAAGAGGCTCAAGATTGGTTACGCTTAGGGCGGGCGGGCAAACTGGTGCAACAAAACACCATCCTCGCCTTCATTGATGCCTTAACCGCTGTTCGCCAACTCGATGCCAAAAGTCCGGTGAAAAAGCCAGCCGCCGCCCAAGCGGTTCAGTGGGAGGCTCAGCTGCAAGATCGCCTCCAGTTACGCCTTGCCCAAATGAGTGCCAGTTTCGAGCAACGCCCCCTGCTACAGATGGCAATCGAACAAGCTACCCTAATTACACCCGATCGCCCCCAACGCATCAGATCACAGACATACATTGCCCAGTGGCGCAAACAGATTCAACAAATCGATGATCGTAATACCCTCAGAATTGCCCAACAACTTGCAGCAGGTAACACCATTGATCAGTTAAACGCCGCCGTCGCCCAAGCCCGTAAAATTGAGCTAGGTCAACCCTTACGCATCGAAGCCCAAAGCGCGATCGCGAAATGGAATCGCCAAATCGAAACCCTAGAAGATCAACCCATCCTCGATTTAGCCCGCGCCTTCGCCCAACGCCGGGATTTAATCGCCGCCATTTCCACTGCCAATCAAATTCGTCCGGGTCGAATGCTGTATGCTGAATCTCAAGCTGCGATCGCCCAATGGGTTGCCCAAATCCAAACCGCCCAAGATCGTCCCATCCTCGAAGCCGCCGCCGCCCTAGCCGCCCAAGGACGATTTGACGCCGCCATCGCCACCGCCGCCCAGATTCCCCCAGAACGAGCGCTCTACCAACAAGCCCAAGCCGCGATCGCTTTTTGGAAATCCCAATTCCCTAACCAATGACAAATGACAAATCAATCCACTCAAATCCTACTCATTGACGATGACCCAATTTTCCGATTGGGTTTAGTCACAGCGTTGGCAGCTTTTGCTGATTTAGAAGTTGTTGCTGAGGTTGATACACAAACGGCAGCACTAGAACGCTTAACCACCTTACTACCCCAAGAACAAGTTAATTTAATCATTTTAGACTTGGCATTAGGGCGATCGCTGGGGAGTCCCCTAACCGGGCTATCCTTATGCCAGCAACTCAAGACCGATTATCCCAACCTACCCATCTTACTGCTAAGTGCCCCATCTGAACCCAATCAGCTTGCCGCCGCCAAAGGCTTAGGAGTAGAAGGCTACTGTGCTAAAGGATGTGCCATCACCTTAATTGTAGAAGCCATAGGACAAGTTAAAGCGGGTCAATCCTATTGGCAAATGTTACCCATCCCAACCCATTCATTACCTCCCCCACGTTGGCATAACCAATTACGCCAGTCAGGATTACAACAAATTGAAGCGGCTTTAAGACAGGTAACCGCGCAACTCCAACAGGGTAATTTATCCCGCCTCGATTGGTTATTTTGGACGGGACGCCGCCGAGAATTATTGACAGCCCGGTGGATCGTAAATCAGCTTTTACCCACAGATGGCGCAATTGTACCATCTGATAATAATTATGCCGAACCTTTACCCCGTTTAACCTCTTCATCTCCTCGTCCTCCTGTCCCCCAAAATTCTCTGCGCCAATCCTCCACAAGTGCCTTATCCAAAACCTCCTCTGAGGCATTGCAGTTTCAACCCTCAACCCCCCAAGGGATGACATTAACCAAACTGGATTCAAGTTTGGCAAATTTGACCAACACTCCCTTAGAAATTGATATTCTGCAAGTAGAAAAACGCCGGGAATTACTTCGTACCGTTCTTTACAAGTTTGAGGAGATACTAGATGCCTTGCGCTTTTCCCAGGTGACTAGGGAGCAATTGATCCAGAAGCGATCGCGCTTGTTGCATGATTTGTGGTATGTTTCTTTAACTGACTTTTTTGGTCAATACTCGACCTTAGCCGTGGGCAATCAAATGATAGAAATGGTTGATATTTTGCGGCAAAATCGGGATATTGTGCAAAGGGCTATTTTGGATAAAATTCCTTTAGTGATTGAGTTAGTAGCCAATCGGCTATTTGAATCCCCGTTAATGATTGATAATGTGTCCTATCCGGCTCATACACCAGAAGCCATGGCGCGGGCAGAACTGTTATTACAAAATCTGATTATTCAAGTCGCTAATGGTGTAATTCAGCCGCTGTTAAATTCATTTTCGGATGTTGAAATAGTTAAACATAACTTTTATGATAAACGGTTGATATCTTCACGAGAAATTACTAGATTTAGGAATAATTTATCCTGGAAATATCGACGGGACGAATTAGTAGATGAACCCCGATCTATTTTTGAGAGTCGCTACAATTTGTTTGTCTTGAGCGATATTGGGATAAAAAAAGTGGCAATTTATTCCCCTCGGCGCCAAGAGTTAGAAGAGCTACAGGGTACTCAATTAGCCATAACCATCGCCTATGAAATGCGGGATGCGATCGCGCCGCGTTTGCGGGGTATAGTTGGCTGGGTTGGCAAAGGCGTGGTTTATGTTTTGACGCAAGTCTTAGGAAGAGGTATTGGTTTAATTCTTAGGGGGGTTATTCAAGGCGTGGGTAGTGCATGGCAAGATACCTGGTTTAGCAAAAATGGAGAGCGGGGAAAGTAATATCAAATTCTGTTCAAGCGTAGGGGCGGGCTTTACCCATAACCTTTTAACACCAACTGATAACTTGACTAAACCCGCCCTTTTCCCAGATCCGGGAAAAAATTAGACGCTGACCGAGTAGTATTCTAACCTTGGCATCATACTACATAAATAGGCATTCAGGAGCAAGTTTTAATCAAAAATTGCGATTGTTTTCTTGCCTGAATAGTCTAACCAACCAGGAGAGAAACCGGGAATCTTGACTAACATGTTGTTCAGACCAGATTGTACCATCAGGCATAATTGCCCCACTCCAATCTGCTCCATTAAGATTAGTCGCACTCACACCTGCGCCACTCAAATTTGCCCCCTGTAAATCTGTCTGTTCTAAGTTAGCCCAATTTAAGTCAGAGTTGCTCAAGTTTGCACATCTCAACTTAACGCGACTGAGGGTAGCCCAGTTCAAAATTACCCCACTCAAATTTGCCCCACTTAAATCCGCTCCCGTCAAATCTGCCCAACTCAGAATTTCTTCACTCAAATTGACACATTGAAAATCCCGTTGTCCTGATGCATACCGCTGCAGCAGCTCCTCAGCCGTCATTTTTATCGATCTATATTTTCTCAATCGATTGTTTCGGATATGATAGACATAAGGCTTTATGGGTTCTTTACCGATACAGAAATAAGCAAGCTGCATACTGTTATATCCCCGATAAATTGACTTTGCAATTTTCTAGCATTTCGGGGAAAATGTAATTGAACTAAATCTTAAAATATAGTGAACGTGATCGCACTAAAAGCTAAACTAAAATCCGCTTTAAGCGTGACAGGAGAATCGCCGACACCTGACGTAAAGCAATGCATAAGAGTGATAAACGTCACAAAGGGGCGACGAGGGATTGGGGATTGGGGATTGGGGATTGGGGATTGGCGATTGGCGATTGGCGATTGGGCGAAGCTTATGCGCTCTTGTGTTGACATAAAACCGAGACATCTGGGCGCATAAGCTTCGCCCCTACGAATGCTCCCCCATCCCATGCATCACGCCGATTTCATTTGGGAAATCTGTTCTGGTAACGTGAGAATCTCTACCCCCTCTTGCGTGACAGCTATCGTATGCTCAAATTGAGCCGAAAGCTTACGATCTTTAGTCAGAGCTGTCCATTTATCCGCCATAATTTCCACTTCCCATGTCCCTTCATTAATCATGGGTTCAATGGTGAATACCATACCGGGACGTAGACGCTTTCCTTTACCGCGAGTACCATAGTGAGGAACCTGGGGAGCCGTATGAAATATCCGATTAATACCATGTCCGACAAAATCTCGCACCACAGAAAAACCATTGGCTTCGGCGTATTCCTGAATAGCAGCCCCAATATCACCAATGCGATTTCCGGGTTTCACGGCGGCGATTCCTCGCATCATACATTCGTAGGTGACTTCAACCAGTTTTTTGGCGGTGGGTGAAGGTGTACCGACAAAGAAGGTTCGGGACGTATCGCCGTGAAATCCATCCAGAATCGGGGTCACGTCAATATTGATAATATCCCCGTCTTGGAGAATTTGTTTAGCACTGGGGATACCGTGACAGACGACTTCATTGATACTGGTACAAATTGACCTGGGAAAGTCATGATACCCCAGAGGAGCGCTTTTTGCTCCATTTTCTTGAGTCCAGCGTTCGGCTTCATCATTGAGTTCCAAAGTACTCACCCCTGGCTGAATCATGGGTTCAATGTGATCCAGGAGTTTGGCGGCTAAGCGTCCAGCTTGGCGCATTTTTTCGATTTCTCGGCTCGATAGGAGAACAATTCTTTCTGGTGCCATGAGTATTTATGCGGTTATTTCCCTATTCAACGAGGGGTGTATCTGTTTGAGTCTTTCTTCACTTTACTAAGAAAAGATGCGACTCGCGCCCGCCCCGACTGAGTTTTGACCCAACGCCCTTGGCTTTTGGGTAGGGTTTTGAGTCAACTCCCTTATCCCCCCATCTCCCTTGTCTCCCTTGTCTTCGGGACTTTCTATGATACCTTACTGTCTACAGGGTGCTTTTTTAGGGCAAGGGTTTCCATCCCCATCCAATCAATTCTTATGCCTTGGAGCCTTCTACCTGGTAATCCTCTACCTTCTTCATCAACTCTTTACATTATAATTCATAAATTTCCCGACTATTCCGTTGAGTGTCGCTTAAAATAATAAGTGAGTTGTTATACTCATTAAAAATATCAGAATAACAATTTAGGTCGGCTAAGACATATTTAAATTACCTATTGCTTGTTCCCTGTTCACTTTGCCAAAATCTAAATAGGTGGTTTGAAGGGACAACAGCTTAGTCACATCAACAGCCTAATAGTCTCTCCGTTTAAGAACGGTTTAATTTCTACTGATTTGTCTTCCTTCGCTGTGGGTGCAAAATGTACTTGGCTCAATGTCTGCTACGTTTAACGGCGTAACAATTTTAACAAAATCTTATCCCTTGAATATCTATAACTAATCATCGGAGATAGTAAGCCTATTTTTTTGAGATGCCATGACAGAGCTAGCCCTAATCCGCAAACCCATTATTCAACCGACTGAAATCCTGAGTCAGTTAAAAACAGGACAACTCCTCAGGGTAAATAGTACTCGTGGTAATGCTATAGTCATACGTCATCGTCATCATGCAGAACTTGCCGGTCCAGGTGCTGCCGTTGGTGGAGTTTTCGATGCAGATTGCACGCGAGTGATTCCCATTGGTACGCTTTCGTTAGTGTATCCTGAATCGCGGTACGAACGCCAGAAAGCTTATCTATTAAGGCAGCGCTGGATTTTGTTTACTCAACATGCCATGACAACTTATGTGCCGCTACACCGTGCCAAAATCTTATTGAGTTTACTCTATAAATATTTCGATGCCCAGCTTATTGATGAACTCTCAGATGAGGTGATTGCTCAGTTAGTTGGGGTTTTGCCGAAAACGATTGATAGGGTTCGTCGCTCTGGCATATCACAGACTTTCAGAAAACCCCAGCCGATAGAATCCCTAGGGGTTTGACTCAATTACCAGTAATTATGGTACGATGAACGAGGCTCCACTTGCCGCCCTTAGCGCTTCTTAGGGGAAACAATTTTCTGTTGGCACATAAAACTGCTATAGTTTAAACTAATCTTTTAAGAATTGTTCGTTAATTGTAAGCAACCCCGGTCTAAAGACACGGAGCTTTAGCCAAGTAAGTTAAAGCTGTGCTTACCAGCCTAAGTGCTAAGCGCACTACGTTATCGGCAAGTGTTAAAGACCTACCAGTAGATGCGATAGCCCGTCTACTGCTCTAGAACCAAAAAGTTAAACAGTTTTAAGGTCACTGAAACAGTGCTTTTGGATAGTTACCGACTGATAACATTGGCGAGGCTAACTTTACCCCAGAAATGGGAGACAATTGGAGGGGCAACCATACCCCTCCACCCCCTAACCCTAAAAAATTATGCGGTTAAAACCACTACCGCGTGTTCCTCCCTGGTCTAAAGACACAGGGTTTCCCACAACGAAGGAGTTTTTATGAATGGGACAGGTTATTTCAATCGTCAATATGAAAGGCGGTGTAGGTAAAACCACACTCACCGTCAACTTGGGGACAAGCCTTGCTAAGGAACATGGGATGCGAGTCTTAATCGTGGATCTCGATACCCAGATTAATGCTACTCTTAGCCTGATCCCTCCCGTGCAATTTACGCAGCGCCGCAAAGAAAAGCGCACGCTACAACAATTAGTTAATCAAGCCTTTCAATCTCATTCGTTGTCATCCTCCGCCATTGAGGATGTGATTATCCCCAACATTTGTCAGGTGAATGGATTGAACTTGATCCCCGGTAATATCGAACTGTACAACGATTTCTTATTAGCCACCCAGATTTATGCACAAACCCATAGTAATCAGCAAGAATTTGAAAAAAGCTGGAATCATCTAGAAGATGGGTTAGTTAAACGGATTATTCAACCTGTAATCAAGAATTATGATTGGATTCTGCTGGATTTTCCGCCAGGAGATAATTTACTGACACGCAGTGGTATGATTGCCAGTGACTTTTATCTGATTCCCGCCAAGCCTGAACCCCTATCGGTTGTGGGAATGGGTATTTTGGAGGGTCGCATCAGAAAACTAAAGCAGAGCGATCGCGCTACACTCAATCTACTGGGTATTGTCTTTTCCTCCCTGGGTCATGCGACGACGATGGCGGCAAAAGTCAAGAAGCGAGTCCGTTCTGATTTTGGTGATGATAAAGTCTTTATCACCGAAATCCCCACCAATGTAGCCATTGCCAAAGCCGTTGATGAGTTTAAACCCGTTGTTCTTACTGAACCCGCTTCCACCGGTGCTAAAGCATTCACCGAGTTAACCAAAGAATTTCTCCACCGGATTGCCTAGTGTGAAGATGGGGAAATGGGGGAGATGGGGAAGACAAGATAGATTACTATAATAGACTATTGCCAAAAGCTAGGTAAAGTCCAGACGCGATACAGCGTTTATCATCTAGGTTGGCTGATACCTAACCGGGTAACGTTTCTCCAAGAGGATTTTATACATGGGATTTGTCATTGCCACAGTTAATATGAAAGGCGGCGTCGGAAAGACAACACTAACCGTCAACTTGGCAACGTGCTTGGCGAAACATCACCAAAAACGGGTTTTAGTGGTCGATTTAGATACCCAAATCAGCGCCACACTCAGCTTAATTGCCCCTCAAGATTTTGCTAAAGCCAGAAAAGGTAGACGCACGTTGAATCAGTTAATTGATAAGGCAATTCGCCCCCATCGTCACGGGAAATTGGTGATTCAGGATGTTATTCAATCTTACGTTTGCTCGTTAAAAGGACTAGACTTATTACCGGGAGATATCGATCTGTATGATGAGTATTTAGTCTCCGAAATGTTGCATCAAGAAGCCAGCCGCGAAGAAACGCCCAATTTTAGTCAGGTGTGGAATCGGTTTGAGAAGCTATTGATTAAAAGTATTTTGGAACCGATTATTGACAACTATGACTTTATTATTTTAGATTGCGCTCCTGGCTATAATCTTTTGACCCGTAGCGGTATTGTTGCCAGTGATTTTTATTTACTCCCGGCTCGTCCTGAACCTTTATCGGTTGTGGGAATTCAACTTTTGGAACGGCGGATTGCCAAATTGAAAGAGAGTCATAAATCGGGCAGTTCTCTCGACCTAAACTTATTAGGCATTGTCTTTATTTTATCAGGAGGATTGCTGGGTCGATATTATAAGCAGGTGATGAATCGGGTAACGGAAGATTTTACACCGACGCAACTGTTTAAGAATCGCATTCCGATGGATGTTAATGTGGCTAAAGCCGTCGATAGTTTTATGCCTGCTGTTCTGGCTTCTCCCAGTTCTGCAGGGGCAAAAGCGTTTATACGGTTGACCGAGGAATTTGTCCAAAAAATAGCTGCGTATAAGAATGAATCTGAGAATAACTCTAAGAAAATGAATTTGGCAAACTTGGAGTGATTTGTTATTGGTTATTGACCTAAAATGCCTGAATCCATTCTTTCACGTCGTACTCTGTCCAAATGCCATTTTGCCAATAGGGATCAGCTTCAATCAATTGGCGCACGGTGGCTTCATCTTCCGCTTCATAAATGCCAAACACTTTGGTCAAATCTTTGGTTGGACCAATCGTAATTAATACGCCAGATTCTTTTTGCTGAGTTAAACCATCCAGATGGGCTTGGCGATGAGGAGCGCGTTTTTCTAATACGTCCTCACAGTAGCTTCCCCAGATTACGTATTTAGGCATGACAAATCAACTGTGAACAAAGGACATAAGACGAATGACAAATGACACTTAACTTCTCAGGCTAACGCCAAATTTTTCCAACAAGGCGTCTCGAACTTTCTGGTGGGCTGATTCCACTTCTTTGTCCGTCAGCGTGCGATCGCCTGCTCGATAGATCAGCCGGAAAGCCAGACTCCGCTGTCCTTCTGGCACTCGTTCCCCGCGATATTCATCGAATAATTGCACCGATTCCAATAAGGTTCCGGCGGCTTTTTGGGTGGTGCGTTGAATGTCAGCGACTGAGACGGTATCGGGGACAAAGAAGGCAATATCTCGATCTGCTGCTGGAAATGTGGAGTAGAGGGAAAATCTGGGCGTCAAGTTTTCATCTTGGGCAAGAGCATTTAACATAACATTCAGATCCAACTCAAACCCATAAACTTGATCAGGTAAGCTCAATTGAGCTCTAAGCTGGGGATGCAGTTGTCCGAATCTGCCCAAGCGATCGCCTTGTATCCATAAGGAAGCTGTGCGCCCTGGATGCAGGCGCGAATCCTGGCGATCGGGTTGATATTCCACGGTTAAACCTAAACGCTCAAAGACGCTTTCGACAATCCCCTTTGCCTCATACCAACTCATCGGTGCATCTTGTCCGCCTTTCGTCCATTTCCCCTGACTGGGATCGCCGCCCAAAATTCCCGCCACGCGATCGGTTTCGGCAAATCCGTCTTCGTCGCGCCAGAAGACTCGCCCGATTTCAAACCCATTTAATACTCCATTCCCTTGTTCGATATTGTACTGGGCTACTTCTATCAATCCCGATAGCAAGTTAGTCCGCAGGGCGGAATATTCGACAAATAGGGGATTCGAGAGGCAAATTTGCTCCTCTTTTTCTTCCGGTTTCACTAGGGAATATTGCAGCAATTCCGTTAATCCAGCCGCGCGGAAGGTTTCCCGAATCTTGCGGGTTAAAACCTGGTCAATCGATAGATAACCGGGTTCAGTTTTGGGAGGTAAATCTTCACAAAACTGATCATAGCCGTAGAGACGGGCAATTTCTTCAATCAGGTCAATTTCCCGTTCTAAGTCTCGGTAGCGATAGGGGGGAACCGTGACGCTCCATTTCACCGCTTCGTCGGATTCCATCGGCTGAAGTTGACATCCCAACGCCGTGAGAATGCGTTCAACGTCATCGGGCTGAATGTCACCAATCTCATCACCCAAATCCACCGGACCTAATACCTGATTCACACGCTCTAGGCGTAATTCAATCGAGCGCACCCAACTCTCTGGATCAGGGCGGGTATCGGCACTTTCTTGCACAATCGGCTTACCCTGGGCGAGTTCCTGAATTAACGCGATCGCTCGTTTAGCTGCGATACCCAATTCTGCTTGATTGACACCCCTTTCGTAACGGGTGGATGCCTCTGTGCGTAAGCCTTGAGAGCGGGCTGAGCGACGAATGGCAACGGGTTCAAAGAGGGCGGCTTCTAGAACCAGATTCTCTGTGCCATCATGGACTTCAGTTTCCTCTCCACCCATCACTCCCCCTAGCGCCACGGGGCGATCATTGGCTGTAATTAGGAGAGTTTGGGATTGAAGGGTGCGAGATTGACCATCTAGAGTGGTTAAAGATTCGTCTTTATGAGCGAAGCGAACGCCGATGGTTAAGGATTTGCCGCCTGCTACTTGTTGTAAGCGATCGCGATCAAAGGCGTGAAGAGGCTGACCCCATTCCAACAGGATATAGTTGGTAATATCCACAACATTATTAATCGGTCGCACGCCTGCGGCTTGTAAACGCTGTTTTAACCACGTCGGCGACGGTTGAATTTTCACCCCTTCAATAACCGTACCGATGTAAGCGGGACAGGCTTTAGGGTCAGCAATTTTCAACGTCAACCCACCGGTTCCTTGAGGAATTGTCAGCTTTGGCGTTGCTGGCAGGTTCAAGGATGCCCCTGTCAGGGCGGCAACTTCGCGGGCAACCCCAACCATACTCAAAGCATCAGCCCGATTCGCCGTTGCCGTCAAATCCAGGATCACATCCGTGAGTCCGAGGAGGGGACGAGCATCACTCCCCACAGGTAAAGTCTGTGCCTCAAAGATGTGAATTCCTTCCGAATCTTTTTCTAAGCCAACTTCTGCCAAGGAACAAATCATGCCCTCGGAACGTACCCCCCGCAGTTTTGAGGAGCGAATTTTCAAATCAACCGTTGGCAGGTAAGTGCCTACCGTTGCTACCGGTACATAAGCCTGTGCCCGAACATTAGCCGCGCCACAGACGATGGTGACAGGACCATTGGCGTCTCCAATATCGACTTGAGTAACTCTGAGCTTATCGGCATTGGGGTGGGGCTGCACATCCAGAACCTTCCCCACAACTACGCCATCGGCTAACTGTCGCTGATCCTCAATATCCTCAACCTCAAATCCAGCATTGGTGAGAATTTCCGCAATTTCTTGGGGAGCTAGGGTCACATCCACCAGTTCCCGCAGCCAATTTAAAGAGATACGCATTAATTTCTTGCTTGTACCGACCTCAGCTTATATGCAGTTCTGTTACTGTTATCTAACTATACCCGATTTGTTATTCGTCATTTGTCATACTCGCTTCCCTTGAGAAGCAAGCTACGTCTTATGTCATTTGTTGAAGGTGACTTACACTCTAATCGGGGCGGGTTTAGTGATATCACGGTGACAACCTTCCCGTTAATGGTAAAACCCGCCCCTACAGGCTCTCCCTCTGCTTCCCCCGCTCCCCCTGCTCCCCCTGCTCCCCCTGCTCCCTCTGCTCCCTCTGCTTGCCACACTTTACCGATTCTTCACAAGCACAGGAGAATCTTTATCAATACTTTACCCAAAAACGACTCAAATCAATGCGTTATTGCGGCATCTGTGTCTAAACGGTAGGGAAAATTAAGATATCCTGTAGATAGACAAGATTGCTTGCCAAGGCTTACCAAAGCGAGGTTGCATTCGGCGGTGCGTTTCCCACTAATGTCCACTATAGATCTTATAGATAAGCCGGGTGCTTCGATCACAATTGAGAAAGCTTTCGTCCTAACCCGGACAAACGCCCTATTGGTGATGCTGAATGAGCTACTGCCTAAATCCTGACTGTCCTCAGCCCAAAAATCCGCCGCACGCCACTACCTGTCAGGCGTGTGGTCATTCTATTATGTTGCGAAATCGCTATCGTGTGCTAAAGGCCCTCGGTCAAGGCGGATTTGGCGCTACGTTTTTAGCCAGAGATGAGTCTCTTCCTGGCAATCCCAGTTGCGTCATTAAACAACTTCGTCCCGCAACCACTACATCGCAGGTTCTGGAAATGGCTCAGAAGCTATTTGAGCGAGAAGCCAGAACCCTGGGTAAGATTGGCAATCATCCTCAAGTTCCCCGACTGTTGGATTATTTTCAAGACAATCACCAGTTTTATTTGGTACAGGAGTATATTAGTGGACTCACGTTACAGCAGGAAATTAAACAATGGGGTCCACTCTCAGAAGCTGGGGCTAAGCAATTTTTGAGTGAAGTTCTCCCCCTGATTAAATATATCCACAGCCAAGAGGTGATCCACCGGGATATCAAACCGGCTAATTTAATTCGACGAGAGCAAGACCGGAAACTAGTCTTGATTGACTTTGGCGCGGTTAAAGATGAAGTCAACCAAGCCGCCGTTGCCAATACTTCTGATCAAACCGCCTTGACAAATTTTGCTATTGGTACTCCCGGTTTTGCTCCGCCGGAACAAATGGCATTGCGACCCGTTTATGCCAGTGACATTTATGCTCTAGGCGTGACTAGTGTGTATTTGCTCACCGGGAAATCACCAAAAGATTTAGATTACAATCCCTCAACCGGTGAAATGGTCTGGCGCAAATATGTCCAAGTCAGCGATCATTTTGCTAATGTTTTGAAAAAAATGCTGGAGGCTTCTGTTCGCCATCGTTATCAAACAGCAGAAGAGATTCTCCGAGCCCTAGATTTAGAACCTTATTTTGATAGTTTGGCTCAAGGCTTGGCAACGCCGACCTCTGGGCTATCGAATCCAAATGGCAATTCCCTTGAATCTAAAGAGGTAGACTCGCCCAGTTCTCCTTCATCGGCAACCCAGAAGTTAGCGGCGGCGATTCGCAAGCGCCGTGAACGACGAGAACGCAGCCGTCCGGGTTCTCCCCACACCATTGGTAATGGCAATCCCCACAGTAACTTTATATCTGAGTCAGTGACAGCCATTCATAAGGGGGATATCCCATCGAGCCAAAGTTTTGCCGCCAGTAAACCCAAAAAGCTTGATGCTAATGGCGTTTTAACAGCATATATGAAAGGTCGGAGAGATTTTGCTGCTCATGATTTAACTGGGTTAGATTTGCAAAAATCGGATTTGTCAGGCGGAATTTTTTACCAGTCAAAGTTAACTCGGATTAATTTACAAGGCGCTGATTTATCCAGTGCTGATTTTGGTCAGGCAAGTTTAAATCGAGCGAATTTGCGAGATGCCAATTTAGGACGGGCTTATTTGAGCAATTCGGATTTAGAGGGGGCAGATTTACGCGGGGCAGATTTAAGTTTTGCTTATCTGAATCATGCCAATCTTAAGGGGGCGAATCTCTGTGGTGCAAATCTTGCCAATGCCAAAATTACGGAGGAACAGTTAGCCTTAGCTAAAACTAATTGGGCAACAATTATGCCGAATGGCAAGCGAGGTCTTTGGTCTTGACAACTCCCATCGCGCTCAAGCGAGGGATTCTTCTTTCGTTGTTCAACGCCTTACGCCTCGACAAGCTCCCCCCGCTCGCCATAGTTCAACGCCTTACGCCTCGACAAGCTCCCCCCGCTTCCCCATACTCCTTGTCTGGAAAAAAGTAGTGACAATCCCCTGGGGATCTGATAACAAATATTGGTGGCGGTGATAGGTAAAACTGGGCGATGTGAGACATCCTTGTGGAGAATGCTCACAACTCCCATAATCAAAACCTTCCTCCCCTGTTTCTGATATCCCCTACCTATCTTCTGATTAGGGTGGGGAGTTAGGACTGTTCTTTTCAAGTGTTGCTGGCTTAACAGGTAGTATCTTGGTGGATAATCGTTATTTTATTTATGAAGTCGTCGGTTTGCGTCAGAGTGCAGCCACCGACACCCTCAGCTACCCGATTCGTCGGAGTAGTTCTGTATTTATCAGAGTTCCGTACAGCCGCATGAACCAAACGATGCGGCGAATTTCTCAATTAGGGGGCAAGATTGTCAGCATACAAGCCCTAACTTCTGACACAGAGCAAGAGAGTTCCTTCGCTTGGTGGGTAGAAATTGTCACCGCAGAACCTGCGGTCACTTACTACTTTGGACCTTATGATAGCCCTGAAGAATCCGCGTCTTATGAAGCAGGTTACATTGAGGATCTAGAACTTGAGGGCGCTCAAGGGATCGCCGTGACGATTAAATGGTGCAAGCCCGAAAATTTAACAATTTTTTAAGCTCTCTGGGTTAGATCCCGTCAATTTTCACCAGAATCACGGTGATATTGTCCCGTCCGCCTTTTTCTTTGGCGGCGGTAATTAGGTTAGCCGCGATATCTTCGCCATCCCCATTGGACTGGAGATGGGACGCGATCGCGGTGTCAGAGAGTTCCTCAGTCAGCCCGTCGGTACAAAGGAGCAGCCAATCTCCTGAGTGAATCTCCATAGACTCTACATCAACGGACTGTAAGTCCTTGCGACCTAGACACTGAGACAAAACATGACGCCAGGGATGCATTCGCGCCTGTTCTGGAGTCAGATCCCCAGCTTTCATGGCGCGTGCTACCCAGGTATGGTCGTCAGTCATTTGCTCGAGTTTTAATTGTCGCCATCGATAGAGGCGAGAATCACCAACATGAGCCAGCCAAGGCTGACCTTTACGGAACATGACGACGACAGCCGTCGTGCCCATATCTGCCCGTTCGGGATGCTTTTTTTGATCCTCTAAGATTGCCTGATTGGCGTCGTAGAGGGCTTGTTCCAGTAACGCTTCCGAAGGGACTGAATCTAGCCATTGCTGCTCTAAACGAGCCTGAATGACCTCAGTAGCCAGTTGGCTGGCTTCTTGTCCCCCGGCATGACCGCCCATGCCGTCGGCGACAATGAAAAAGCGTCCCTTCGGATCGATGTAGTAATAGTCCTGGTTTACGGTACGAATTAAGCCCGGATCAGTGAGACCCGTGAAGCAACATTTCATAAAGTTTGTGCTGGCGTCAAGAACCTTATGGGATTTATAACATGCGATCGAACCGGTCGAGCCTTCGGAGTAAACGAATTAGGGCAAAAGCGATCGCGGCGGCGACTAACGCCACAACTAGTGCCAGCCCGGCTTGACCATTAACAAATAAGATCGTAGCTGACAATGTGAATGCACTGAGTAGTAACGCATAGTTTGTTCCTATCTGAATGCTACTCATGCGGCGCAAGATCCGATCAGATTCAATAGAACGAACCCGTAGGCGTATATCTCCTCGTTCTAATTTTTCAATCGTATCCTCAATACGCCGAGGTAATCCCAACGCCGTACTACTCACTTGAGCCGCTTGGCGTCCCAATTCATTTAAGAAGCTATTGCCCTCAGGGCTATTACCGTTAGTCATGATTTGCAGAGCAAAAGGTTTTGCCACTTCCATAAAGTTAAATTCTGGGTCTAAGCCCTTGCCCACTCCTTCCAAGGTGGAGAAGGCTCGCATCACAAACGTGAAGGTTGCCGGAAAGCGAAAGGGTTGACCGTAGGCAATTTCATAGAGATCGTCGCTAATTTCACTCACCGACTGTTGTTCAAAGGGCTTATCCATGAAGTGATCCAGCATATACTGAATCGAACGCCGCACTGGACCCATATCATCAACGGTCGACAGGGCACCCAACGCGACTAGAGACTCGACCACTCGAGTAGCATCTTTTTGGGCAACGCCAAAAAGCGTCTGCATCAACTCTTCCCGGACATTTGCCTTAATCCGCCCCATCATGCCGAAATCATAGAAGATCAGTGATCCTTCCGGACTAACCGCAATATTACCGGGATGGGGATCGGCATGAAAGAAACCGTCATTGAGCAACTGCTGAAGATAAGCTCTTGCCCCAAGTTGAGCCAGAAGTTTCCGATCCAATCCTGCGGCTTCTAATGCCTCGTAGTGACTAATCTTAATTCCTGGAGCATACTCTAGGGTTAAGACTCGATTTGAGGTATACCGCCAATAGACACGAGGAACTTTTACCCAATTATAGGTGCGGAAATTGCGGCGGAAGGTATCGGCATTGCGACCTTCACTAAGATAATCAATCTCTTCCCAGAGAATGCGACAGCATTCTTCATAAATGCCCATCCAGTCTCGACCTCGACCCCAATCGGGGTGATTTTGGAAGTAACGGGCAATCCCCTTGAGAATTTGTAGGTCTATCGTAAACAGTTTCTGCAAGCCCGGTCGTTGTACCTTGACCACGACCTCTTCTCCACTCTGGAGTTGAGCTTTGTGGACTTGTCCTAAACTGGCTGCTGCTAGAGGAATCGGATCAAAATTGCCAAAGAGTTCACTTACAGATTTCCCTAAATCTTTCTTGACAATTGCCTCAACTTGATCGTAGTTAAAAGCGGGGACGCGATCCTGTAGTTTAGACAGTTCCTCTACATATTCACCAGGGAATAAGTCAGACCGGGTTGAGAATAGCTGTCCCACCTTGATGAAGGTCGGACCTAACTCTAAAAATGTATCTCGAATCCAGATTGCCTGTGTCTTACGACGAGCCGCCTGTTTTGCCTCGGTTATGCCCCCTGGATAGCTCCAAGGTTTACCGTTGAGCCACAATTGGAAGAGTAGGGTTAAAACAAATGCCCAAATATCAATGAATCGCCGTTGTCGGGAATAGTTTTCCCGATTCCAACGATATGCCTTGTCTTGGTTTATCCCTCTTAGGGAACGTTGGCTAGACACCTGGCGTTCCTTATATTGCTTGAGGTTGACAGAGTTATCAGAAACAGCAGACACCTAGATTCCTGAATGATGGTCTCCTCTTAATCTTAATAAAAATTCAAAATCTTTGAAAGCTAAGAATACGCTAAGCGAACAGATGTTAGCTGTGAACCAACGGCTGAAGGGAGCAGGGAACAGGTTACAGCCAACAGAAGATATCATAGATTGCTATGGGATTAACAGACTGACGCTAAGCGTGCAGCATGACTCTAAATACTAACCAGCTAAAATATCCTGGAACTCCTGTGCTCCTCAGTTTCCCGGCTTACATGGAGATGGTCAATTTGCTTGCTCAACCTGAAAACACCTACCTCCAGCATCTCTCAAATTAGGTCACTGATTTATTGCGGTAGAGCTGTAACTCAGTCCGCAAGCGAGCAATTTCAGCTCGCAACTCGTCAATAGTAGCTTGTAGATCAATGGATTGAGAGCCAGTCGATACGGTAGTACTTGAATACTGATCGCCCATGGCGATTTCCATCTCCTGTTGTGCCCTTTCCATGACTTGCTCAGTAAACTGTTGCAAATGCTCGCGCTGTTCAGCATCAAATTTGCCAAGTTCGCTCAGAGCATTGGTTAAGGCGTCTTCTACGCGATCGCCCATAGTTTGAGCTAGCGATCGTCCGACAAAAAAAGCATGAATGACTGGATTGCTCATGGGGAAGATGTTTTGGGTATCCGTAACAAATTATAACGTGATTATCAACAGTGACACAGAAGCCGCAGAGCAGGGGAAGTAGAGATCTAAGGCGTGGAACTATGGCAAGCAGGGGTGCAGGGGAGACAAGAGAGGATTTTCCCAGTCACCTTTCCCCAATTCACCAATTACTAATCACCAATCACCCATTCATCGGAAACAGGCCAATCGCTACGGGGAGGAAAGGTTTGTTGGGTATGCAAAATCGTTGCTCCGGGTTCGCCTGGTTGGTTGAGTCGTACAGCATAGCCAAATCCAATCCCTGCTGACGCCGCGATCGCTCCTGTCATGAACAAAGCTTGTAACGGTATTGAGGCTTTCGTTTTGGGAGTTTTGAGTTTTGAGTTTTGAGTTTTGACCTTTCGCTTCATTCGAGGAGATGGTTTTGAGTTAGGCTGGTTTTCGACGGGCTGAGTGATTATCGGTTCAGGGACAGCAACAGACTCCTGAAGGGGAAGCTGCTTTAGCCAGGTGTCTATCGTTTGGGGACGGTTGTTAGGGATGAGTTCTAGACCGTACCGTAGTGTTTGTTTAATGGTGGGACTCCATTTAGACAAGTGGGTTTTTGAGGGTGAGGAAAATAGGCAATCGTCTCCCTTTTCTAGCAACGCCTGTCGCACAGGTGCGGGTAAGGGGGGATATCCCGTGAGTAAGCAGTAGAATGTTGCGGTTAAAGCATAGATATCCGTTTGCCGCGTTGCTGTGTTTGTCAAGGTACTCTCTTCTGGAGGAGCATAGCCAGCACTGAGGAGACTGGCGTAGGTTTGTTGGACGCCTGGAGTGAACTCATAGAGCATCCCCACCTCACATAACACAACGCGATCGCTATCCTGACGCCGAATAATGTTTTTTGGTTGGATATCTCGGTGGAGTAATTCGACTTGGTGTAGGACCTTTACCGCGTCGCTGATTTGACGGATATAGTTAATCGCCTCCGCCTCTGACAAGGAACCCGCTTGCACAACGTCTGCCAATGTCTGTCCGGGGATATATTCCATAACCAGGTAGGGATATCCCGTTTCCTCAAAATAGTCTATGACGCGCACCAGATGAGGATGTTGGCAGTAATTCAATCGTTTGGCGATGTCTAAAAATTGCTGCTTGAATTGATTAACGTTGGCATGCTGGCGCAGTGCTTCACCTAAGGTTTTAATCACAACCGATTGACCTGACTCTGTATCGGTTGCTTTGTAGGTGAGATTGAAAACACCGGCGCCGAGTTGGGTATTGAGGACGTATTTTCCTTGGTTTAAGCCCTGTTCTGCCGTCAAGTTCATAAAAATTCACTCCCCACAAGCACAAATAATGCTATTGCCTAGATGGAGTATATCCAAATTGTGCCAAGAGCGGCGGATTTAGTTGCATCTGGGTGATGTAACAAATGGTAATTGTCAAAACTCTCTCACTTCTTAGAGTGATGATAATGCTGCTCCAGAAATACTTTGGCATCTGCCTGATTTTGAATCATGCCATCTAAGGTAGCGGCTAACAACGCATCCAACATTTCTTTATAGTGGGGTCCGGGCTTATACCCCAAACGTTTGAGATCATTCCCATTAAGAGGAGCTTGCACGGTTGCCAAGTTCGTGAAATAGTGCCACAACTGGCGTCGAATTGCTCTAGAACTGTGTACAGCAATCAAAACCAATAGGGGTAATTTGTATTGACGTAGCAGCCAAACCACTTCACTGGGACGCTGACATTGAGGTAGAGACGCCACCACATCGGTTTGGGCTGGTTCTAGATGCTCAAGTCGCTCAATACTATCAATAGGCAGTTGTAAATTTTCTGCCACCTTGCCGCGTTCTTGAGGCTCTAAATGAGCAATTAACACCTCAAGACGCATCTGCCAATGTTTTAGGGTTTGATCAGGGTCAAAGCGTCGTAACCAACGGTCAATCAGACGGACACGCCACCATAACGACGGGTCAAGCTTGAGGTTGGGATGAAGACAGCGCAATGCTTCAAGTGACCCGATGAGTTGTAATGCCCGTTGCCAATAGCGAGCTTCTAGGATGTACTTTAATTCGGCTTTCAAGCGGGTTTCTAGGGCAGGCGCTCGGGTATTTGCACCAAGCGATCGCTCATAAACACCACTCTCTAATGCATACTGAATATAGTCTTGGGTTTGGGATTCCAGTTCAAAGCCTAAACGCACGGCAAACCGCACCGCTCGATAAATGCGGGTGGGATCTTCAATAAAACTATTGGCGTGCAAGACGCGAATCAGACGCGATCGCAAATCCAACATGCCACCAAAAAAATCCAGTAAGGGCAACGCTTCACCCCGCCTCCCCGTCAGTCGGGCTGCTATCGCGTTAATGGTAAAGTCTCGCCGATAGAGATCCTGGCGAATCGAACTGGCTTCCACTTCCGGATTCGCCGCCGGATAGGGGTAAAACTCAGTCCGGGCAGTGGCAATATCAATCCACAGGGAATCCAGCACCGGGTCATTATGCCACAGCAGCGCTGCCGTTTGAAACGCCCCATGAACTTCTAAGCGAGCATTCGGATACCGTTCTCGCAAGGCTTTGGCTAAGCTTACTCCCGCGCCCACATCAGCCGCCCGATGAAAGCCATCAACCACCAAATCCACATCTTCTAGAAGCAGCGGTTGGCTCTCATCTGCCAGCAAAATATCCCGAACGGCTCCCCCCACCAAATAAAGATGCCAACCCCGTTCCTGGGCTTCCTGGGCGGCTTGAGTAAGCAACTGCCAAAGGGCAGGAGCAAGGCGTTCTTGCACATTCAGGAGGCGGGATGAGGGATAGGTCATCTGGATTGGGCAAGTCTCTCCCCAGCGCTCTTGATCTTGGCGAATATGTCGCAGGACATCGGTACGAGTCACAATACCGACTAACTGCCCATCCTCTAAAACAGGTAAGCGTCCAATATCGTAGGTTACCATCAGCGACTCAATTTCTGGCAGTAAGGTTTGGGGGGTAATCGTTTTTAGGTTTCGGGTCATGTACCCTTTAACTGGAGCATGACCTAAACCGTGATGCAGTGCCAGATCAATATCTCGCCGTGAAATAATCCCGATTAACTGATCCTGTTCATCGACAACCGAAAGCCCAGAATGCCCATAACGCAGCAAAATCCGCTGTGCTTCGCCAACGGTGGTATCGGGGCGAATGGTTCGCACCGGGGATGACATTAATTCTAGGGCGCTTAGGGGTTGAGGAATTTGCTCCTTGAATTGATGAACAAGTTGGGGCAAAACTTCTGGGGGATTTTCATGGCGTAGGGTTACGGCGGCGGCTTGAGAATGCCCACCTCCACCCAGAGGTTGCAAGAGCGCATTCAAATTAGTGCCAGGAATTCGCGATCGCCCGATAATCGTTAGACGGGATGATTTTGAGTGTTGAGCTTCCCCATCTCCCAGACGTTCCACCGGAACGTCTCTACAAGCTTCCCCATACTCCGCCGCCAGCAGTAGGGCGTCACTTTCAGTCAGGTCAACTAATCGCGAGGCTAAACTGGATAATCCTGCTACATAGTCTGGGGTTTTCAGGAACACCCAGGAAAGGGTATAACCTTGGTGATTTTGGGATTGTAACTGCTCTAGGGCTGTAGTGAGCAGTTGTTGCAATTGGGGCGAAAGTCCTGGATCAACATAGTCGGCAATCTGACGTATATTTGCTCCTTGTGTCATTAACCAAGCCAGAGCCATGGCATCCCGTGGGGTGGTTTGGTCAAAGGTTAAGGAACCTGTATCCACATGGATACCGAGTGCCATCACTGTGGCTTCGGCTGTGGTTAATTGGATTGGGGTTTGTTGTAATTGCTCGACGATGAGCGTTGTGGTGGCACCGACGGGTTCAACCTGTCGGAATGTGACAGGAATATCACTAGGAGTGTTACCGTGATGGTCGTAAAGTTCAATGGCAGTAAGATGGGGTAAGTCTAACCATTGAGCAGCTTTACCCAAGCGATCGCGCTTTTGGGTATCCACTACGATAAGGGAGTGAATTTGCTCTACTTTAACCGAACGCCGTTCAATTAAAGCATACTCATCCCGATGCAGCGCCAAAAAATCCCGAACCGCCGGGTGAGCGCCCCCCGTTAAGACGAGTTTCGCTCCGGGTTTCAGGCGCGTCAGCCCGACGGCTGCTCCTAGGGCGTCAAAGTCGCTAATCGTGTGGCACAAGATTAAGTCCATGATTGGTCATTTGTCCTTCGTCATTCGTGATTCGTCATTTGTCTCCTTGTGCCATCTACCTTTTTGTTGATTTTCAGTTTTTTCAAAAAAGCGGGTCAATTTTTGGTAGCTTACTAATCAGAAGGGTTTAACGTCAAAAGGCACAACAGGAAATGTCTATCTTATTTCAAATATCACTGGCAGCTTTGGTTATTTTGTCATTCGTCATGGTTGTGGGCGTCCCCGTCGCCTACGCTACCCCCCAAAACTGGGAGCAATCAAAAAATTTGATTTGGCTAGGTTCAGGGCTTTGGCTGGCTCTGGTCATTGTGGTTGGCATCCTGAACTATTTTGTGGTAGCCTGACCTTCTCCCCGTCTGAATTCTTCGATGATTCAGGCGGGGCTTATGCACCAACAGATTCAGATGCTCATGACGCGAGAGGGCAAAGATAGCCATGGCAGTTTTTGAGGGAAATTTTACATCAGCCAGCTCCCTGCGCTTGGCTATTATTATCGGTCGATTTAATGACCTAGTGACAGAGAAGCTATTAGCCGGGTGTCAAGATTGCCTGAAACGCCACGGTGTCGATCCCAATCCTCATGGCTCCCAAGTTGATTATATTTGGGTGCCGGGTAGTTTTGAAGTCCCTCTCATGGCTCGTCAAGCAGCCCTTAGCCATCGCTATGATGCGGTAATTTGCTTGGGCGCAGTCATTCGCGGTCAAACCCCTCATTTTGATTATGTGGCGGCTGAAGTTTCCAAGGGTATTGCCGCCGCTAGCTTTCAAACTGGAATACCCGTAGTCTTTGGTATTCTAACGGCTGATACGATGCAGCAAGCCTTAGAAAGGGCAGGAATTAAGAGTAATAAGGGTTGGGAATATGCCATGAATGCCTTAGAAATGGCGAGTTTAATGCAACAGTTTAAGGGGCAAAATGGATCAACGCCTTATAATGCTTATGATCCGGCAGTAACGCCTCCGTCCTTGCCTGTTTCATCAGGGCGCTCTCTTCCTTCAGAGTCAGCTTCAGAATACAATGAGTCAGGGAATTCATAAGCCAGCCAGAATCATGCAGATATATGCCATGGCATGTCTCGGAGTAGGGAAGCAATGGCATATAACAAATAATAACTTGACAAATCTGGATTATTCTGAGAAACTGTAAAAAGCAAAATAATTGCGGGTATAGCTCAGTGGTAGAGCGTCACCTTGCCAAGGTGAATGTCGCGCGTTCGAATCGCGTTACCCGCTTAAGGACAAAGCGAAGCGGCAAAGGCTTCGCTTATTGTATATAGTGTGTTGTATGTAGTTTATCGATGCCAAGTCAAAAATTGGTTAAGGGAAAGGAAAGCGCTAATATTAGAGCATGGGCGTCTCCAAGAAAATCTCTGTTGGGAATTTATGGGGATAAGTTTAAGCTATAGTGATTCACTATGCAACTTTATAAAGATTGCCGGGGAAACCCCATCCCAAAAGTGGGTGGGGATGAGAGGCAAGCCGCATCCCCTTGTGGGTGCGGTCGTTGACTGTGTAATCAGGAACACTCAATCATAATCTTGGTTTTGAATAGCGCTTGTGCCACCTCAGAAAGCTCAAAAGATTGATTTAAGTCAGGAATATCCCTGCCCTTGTCGGCGGCGGGGAGGGTTAGTACCGATTATCCTGACGGAAGCCTTTGGCTGTAATCGCTGCCAACAAATTTTTGTCGTTGAAGAAAGTGGGTATACAATCGAGCAATTATCGACGACTTATCCCTACAAAAAAACCTGGCGTTGGACAGGTCATCGCTGGGTGAGTACCCAGGGGAATCTTGGGGAAAGCTATCTACCTGTAGCCCTCTTAATCGTGCTGGTTTTGCTGATTGTCTGGTTACCCCTAGCCCTGCGTTCTCCCACAGGTCCTTCTATCATTATATGGGCATTACTAGCAGTTATTTTAGCAGTGCTGCCAGCCCTAATGGTTTGGTTAGCTTATCGGCGTTCGTAAATGATGGATATGGAAGCCTCTGACCCTACACCTCAGGTCAACAGTGTAATGATCCGGGCTTACCGGGCATCTGTGGCGTTGGCAACCACAAAAGGAGTTGATCGATCCCGTGGTGTTCACGCCATGGTAAAAGCCCTGCAAAGTGCTTTTGATGATATTTTGGATGCCAATACCATGGACTTGGAAGCCAGTCGAGAAATGGCAGTTCCCGACTTGGTATTAGACTGGCTGAAGCTGACCCCAGAACGACTACAGATTGCGATTGGGATTTTGCAGCGGATTGGGGAATTATCTGATCCCATCCGTCGGGTGATGAATGCATCTTATCAACTTGACCATTCCCAAACCTATTGCCAAATGATGCCGTTGGGCGTGATTGCTTTAATTTATGAAGCATTCCCTGAGTTAGGTGCGATCGCGGCGGGTTTTTGTATTAAAACGGGGAATAGTCTGATATTAAAAGGAAGTAGTGAAGCCAGTCAATCGAATCAAGTCATTGCCCAAGCCTTACAAAATGCCTTGGACGACGCGGGTTTACCCTCAGGCTGTTTGGAATTATTTCCCTCGGAACAGGGGGCTTCTATTCGAGATTTAGTCACACGGGATGACTATTTAAACTTGGTGATTCCCTACGGACGCCCAACGCTAGTGCAGCAAGTCTTGCAACAATCAACCGCACCGGTTTTAAGGTCAGCGATGGGGAACTGCTATCTCTATTGGTCAGCATCTGGAAGTTGGGATGTGGTACGGTCGATTATTTTAGACAGCCACGCCAGTATCCCTGATCCGGTGAATGCGATTGAGAAAGTCTTAATCCATCGCAATCAAAAGCCATCCTCTGTAATGAATCTATGTAAGAGTTTGAGCGAAAAGGGCTTTAAACTCAAAGCGGATGCTGAGTTGGCGGCAAAATTCCCGGAACAGCTAACTTTAGCATCCGAATCGGAATGGAGTCAACCTTATCTGGATAAGGTTGTAGCCTTTAAATTAGTCGATAACACCGAAGATGCGATCGCGTGGATTAATCAATACAGTAGTCGCCACGCTGACTGCTTAGTTACCGAGTCTTACCTGGAAAGTCGTCAATTTTCCCTGAAAGTTGATAGTGCTTCGGTTTATCTCAATTCCTCACCCCAATTTTCCCGCAACCCCAAACGTGGGGACTCGGTGTTTCTGGGGATGTCTAATCAGAAAGGCTATCGTCGCGGGATGATTACTCTGGAGACGTTAACCACCCTGAAACAGGTGGTTCAGGGGAATGGAGAGTTTTAGTCGTTAGTCATTTGTGACAAAAACGCCTAAGGATTGCGTCGCCGAAATTCAGCCGGGGTCAAGCGTAGGGGTTGTTCCGGGTTCCAGATACCATATCCCATAATCCTGGCGTATTCCTGAGCGCGGATCAGACGTTCATCATATTTATTATTCGGCGATCGCGGCGTCGCTAGGACATATCCTTCTTTAACCAGTTGTTCGTTGATCATGACTCCATCATGCCAAACATAGGCTAACCAGCGACCAAAACTATCTTTGGTTTGCACATCGGGTTCTAAGAAAACAGGTTGCAGTATCAATTGCTGACCCCTCGTTTCACCGATAAGTTGCTCAATACGAGTTTTAGCCGCTGTTCCCCAAGGCTGTTGTCTCAAATCTGGTGCTTCTATGCCAATTAACCGCACTCGTACAATTAAGGCGGGTTGTTGGGTGGTATCTAATACCTCAATGGTTTGTCCACTGACAACCTGTTGAACTTGTACAGGGATACTAGGAGGAACTTTTTTAGATTGACATCCTCCGAGCAAAAAGAGGAAACCACAGCCAATCAGGAGGGCGATGAGACGGCTCTTATAAGCAGTTAAGACTGTATTGCTGTTCACGTTAACTGTTTGGCGTTTCGATCCCCCCCAACCCCCCGGAGAAATCGAAGCGAAGCATCCGCTGGTTTCCCCCTTTTGAAGGGGGACGGAAGGGGGATCTATCAGGGGGGAGTGACTGAAATAGAGGGGGCGAGTGTGCTGTTTAATCCTCATCTAAGGGCAATCCAAACCGAATCTTGCCTTTACCAAAATAGCGCCCAAACTGGAGTTCGTAGACTTCATCCTCGTCTTGGGTTTCGACTTCTAAGTCGGAACGGGGATAACCCACACATAAAAGCGCATAACCTTTTTGGCGCAGCGATGGAGACAGTCCCATGGCTTCGGGTTGATAGATTTCACCGGAGAGAACACGCACCGCACAGGTGGTGCAAGCGCCATTGCGACAAGAAAACGGCAGTTCTACCCCTTGGTCTTCTGCGGCTTGTAGAATGTAGCGATCGCTGGGAACTTCTAGGGTCTGTTGGGTGTTGGTTTGGCGATGGTGAATGGTAATTTTATAGAATCGAGTCATCCCTTTCGTGTATAATTACAGATTGTGTGCTAAGTTTGATACTGTTAAGTCTCGCACAGATCATAATAAACTTCCTGGAGAGGTGGCCGAGCGGTTTAAGGCGCAGCACTGGAAATGCTGTTTAGGGGAAACTCTAACGAGGGTTCGAATCCCTCCCTCTCCGTTGACAAGATGGTTGAATCATTCTAAGCCTGAGGTGTCTGGTGTAGCCGGAACAGTTCGAGGTCTGTGAGTGGCGATGCGGATAGAAATCAGGTAAAGCCCCCCCGCGATCAGCACAGCAAAGATTAGTAGCAGGATTCTCACCCAAGTCTTTTGATGCCAATTTTTAGGATCTGGCTCATGCATTAGTTCGTTGTCAACCCGGATTGGTGTATTGCTTCAGATGAATTAATTGTAGCGAGGCAGGTGAATCATCCCCCCACAGGGGATGCTACCCTAAGGTTAACTGGGGAGTATTGATTCCACCCTCGGAACAGACCCCAGTGAATGTTCCATCATTGATAGGATAGTCTTGTGGTTGCCACTCCTGAAAAAGTCCAATCAATACCCACATCTAACCCAGAAGGCGACGATCGCGTTGCTGTCTTACTCATGGGTTACGGGGAAGTCGAAAGTTACGAAGACTTTGCCAACTATAATGAGCAAGCCTTAAATTTACTAACCGCTAAGTTTGCGCCTGTACCCACCTGGGTGTATCCCCCCTTAGCCAAACTGCTAGCCATTTTTGATTTCCATGAGTGGGGACATCAACACAACAACTTCATCTCCCCCCACAACCAGATTTTTGAGGATCAACGGGCGGGGATTGAAAAACGCCTGAAAGAAAAATGGGGCGAACGGGTACAAGTCTTTAAGGCGTTTAACTTCTGCGCTCCGTTTTTACCGGAACAGGTGCTGGAGCAGATTAAAGCCCAAGGCTTTGATAAACTCCTGATCTATCCTCTCCTCGTCGTTGATTCTATCTTCACCAGTGGAATTGCTGTCGAACAGGTGAATAATGCCTTAGTCCATTTGACCGAGGGCGACGAACATTGGATCAAAGGACAACGTTATATCCCCTCGTTTTACAACGAACCCGCCTACATTAACTTGATGGCGCAAATGGTAGAGGAAAAAATCGCGGCTGATTTAGCCAGCGCCTACTTACCCTCTCAAATTGGCATTGTCCTGATGAACCACGGCTGTCCCCACGAGGCAAAGGGGTTTACCTCGGGCATCATGGAAAGTGAGGCGCTTTATGAACGGGTACGGGAGAAGCTGATTTATAAGTATCCCCTCATTTCTGTGGGTTGGCTCAATCACCAAACCCCTCTGATTAAGTGGACACAGCCCAATGCTGAGTTAGCGGCTAAGAATCTGATTGATTTAGGGGCAAAAGCGATCGTATTTATGCCGATTGGCTTTGCCACAGAAAATCATGAAACCCTGCTGGATGTTCATCATATCATCCACGCTTTAGAGCATCGTAGCCCTAATGTGACTTATGTACAGATGCCCTGTGTCAATGATCATCCTGACTTTTTAGCCATGGTGGCAGATTGGGCAAATCCTCAGATTGAAGCGCTTTTAAGCGAAACAGCGATCGCGGTTAATCCGGAATTGGCATCGAGTCATCATCATCATCATCACCACGATCACTAAACGTAAGATGAATGGCACTGAAAAGTGTGCATTTTTGGCTTACCGAAACCCTTAATATATCGTAGGGTGGGCACTGCCCACCAGCATACCAGTCAGTACCATTCAACTTAATATCCCTGACTTCTTCAAGAAGTTGGGGATCTAATTATTTAACCTTCCCGAACCTCCCATCGAAACAGCCGGGGAAGCCGTGCCAAGTCTAAGAGATAGTTATAGCAGTTCGCTCTCGCGTAGTTACAGTACAAGTGTTCTAAATCTCTCCTGATCAAGCATCCCTCTCTAATGTGTAAATACACCAGCGCGAAGCGCTATACCTGTCCAAAGAAAAATTTCTACAATTAACAGAAGCCGTACCCACATCAATTCGCTATCAGAACTCAGGATAGTCAGTCCTTCATATAATTGCCATAGACGATAAGGCAGATATAAGTAGGGAACCATTACCCAAACAGGCGAAGCCTCGAATCATCACGACTTGTGCCGCAGCAACATCTCGATGGGTGGTGTACCCACACTCATGGCAATTGTGGATTCTTACTGATAAATACTTCTTGCCTGTGTGGGTTTGACAACGAGGACATTGCTGCGAGGTATAATCAGCATCCACCTTGGCAAAGTAAACTTGTTTTTTCCAACAAACCCATTGCAGGATGTTGACAAACTGACCAAAGCCAGCGTCCAAGGTATGCTTTCCTAGTATCCCTTTTGCCCAAGTCCTGAAGTTGATATCTTCAACAAATATCATGTCGGCATCTTGGACTAGGTGGTGAGCTAGTTTAAAATGAAAGTCTTTGCGGGTGTCATGAATTCGTTGGTGCAATCTAGCAATCTTCAGATTGAGTTTTCGCCAGTTCTTAGACCCTTTTTTCTTGTGCTTCAATCGGCGTT
>NZ_JAVJRX010000079.1:0-22476 GCF_040219735.1 Coleofasciculus sp. G1-WW12-02
GTCTGAGGTGGGACGCATCTTGGACATTAAAGAAAATGCTTGTGGAGACGGTCTGACGGGGACGGGAAACCGTCTAGTTAAGAGTTCGAGAAGCAAGAACAAGGGTAGAGAGGCGCGACTTCAGTCCGCCTCGTAACATCCGTTAAGAATCCCCCTTCTTCAGATGGGGGAGTACGTCAAAGTTTATAAGGAGCCAAACTTCATGCTAATCGATCTAACCGATAATGTTTGGGTCAATACCCTGATCCCCAGTGCTAACCATGCGGCGTTGCGTTGCGGATTTGCTGGATATCCGGTGAATCCTCGTTGGAATGCTGCCAAGTTTAAGGCGTGGAAAACTGGGCGTCAGTGGCGAGATGCATTAGCACGAGGCGAAATGGCGGTGCGTTCTCGTGATTCAATATTAGTTCCGGTTTGTGAGTTACACGAGGATGGATTAGATGAGAAAGAGGCGAATGCTTCAGACTCAAAGCCCATTGCATCTACAAATCATTCACGGTTTAAGTTTCCGTTGAGACCTAAACAAATATTAGCCGCATTCCATGCTGTCTGAAAAAGACAAATTTTTTATGCAGGATTTTCAGGGAAGAGACGCGATTAATCGCGTCTCTCATCGTATTTTACAAAAAACAAGATGCCTGTACTAGTAGATCCTAGCCTATGACAACAAGTATCTTAGAACGCAATCATATCAATATTCTTGGTAACGGCACGCAGACAATTATCTTTGCCCATGGTTTTGGTTCAGACCAAACCGCTTGGCGTCATCAAGTCGCCGCCTTTTCCCCTAACTATCGTATTGTCCTCTTTGACCATGTAGGCGCCGGAAAATCCGATTTTTCTGCCTATAGTCCCCATCGCTACAGTAGCCTCTATAGCTACGCCGAGGATTTGCTGGAAATCTGTCATGAGTTAAAACTTACAAACTGCATTCTCGTAGGTCACTCAGTCAGTGGTATGATTAGCTTGCTAGCCGCGCTAATCGATCCCTCGTGCTTCAGCCAGCTTATTTTTGTCGGTGCATCTCCTCGGTATCTCAACGATGTGGGATATGTGGGTGGGTTTGAGCAGTCCGACCTAGATGCACTCTATGGGGCGATGTCGGCAAACTACTATGCTTGGGTGAGTGGTTTTGCTTCCATGGTGATGGGAAACCCTGAACGTCCGGAACTAGCAACAGAATTTGCGAATACTCTGACGGCTATTCGTCCGGATATTGCCCAAGCCGTTGCCCGGGTTATTTTTCAGTCGGATCACCGGGAGGAGTTACCGCGCCTGAGAGTACCGACTCTGATTCTACAAGCTAGTGATGATATCGCTGTACCCCTGCAAGTGGGTCAGTATATGGCAGATAACATCCCTAAGAGTCAGCTAATCAATATAAATGCAAGGGGTCATTTGCCTCACCTGAGTGCGCCAGATACTGTAACCCAGTCAATCGCGGCTGCTGTTTGTTCTTAAGTTAAAGGGCGTTGATATAGGCGTCCTTTGTACCAGCCGCACTTTGGCGCTGACGACAAACTCTCCCTTGTCTACGACATCTTTCTTCACTTATTGTTGATGCTCATTATTGTCCTTGGATCATCCTAATCAGCTTCCTACATTTAGACGATTTTTAATCGGACTATTGCTGATGCTGGTTGGTCTAGATACGCTTAATACCAGCAGGAGCTTGACATTGAGTTTAACATCGATTGCCTTTACTGTCATCGTTTTGTTTCCTATACCTGCTTGGATTATGAGTCCCTTCACCGCAACAAAAATGGGGGGAGGAAAGGAAGATGAGGGAGATACACAAGTCAACTCAATACTCAATATTCAATACTCAAAACTTAGACAATCCCTAATCACCAATTCCCCATCACTCTCTATGCTAGGGTTGGTGGCGATAGTTGTCGGGCTGATTGGTAGTCAGTATCCAGATTTACGCCCTTGGCTGATAGGATTGGGTTTGGCAATTGGATGCGGTTTGCTAGTGCGTCGATTCCTGTTAGAAATTGAATGGAAATTGGCAGCGGGTTCAGTACTCGCCGCGATCGCACAATCAGACATGAATACTCCTGATCAAATCATTGAGCAGGTTACACGCTTGTTGTACGAGTTATTCCTAGCCGACGCGGCGATCGCACTGCGTCAACTGGATCAGGTAACCGCCCAAGCCCTCGTCTGTTTTCCCCCTACAGCCTTACCCGATCAACTGACAACGCCTAAACTCTTTGCCGAAGCCCTAACCTATAAACGCACTCTATTCTATGCTAATTATCCGGCGACGCCCAAGGCAGTCCCTGTCCTTGTCGCCCAAGGTACACAGTCTCTGGCGGTACTCCCCCTGCGAAAGGAGCAAACGACACAGGAGCAAGGTGCTATCTTATTACTCTGGTATCGTCAAACTTCCCTGCCCTCATACCAGCGTCGCTTCCTGGATTTACTGCTCGCACAACTCCACACCCTCCTACGTCTGCAAACCACAACATTTCGCCTAGAACAGCTCAAAGCCCGCTACAATGCCATTCTAGAAATACCTCAGGGGGTAGTCTTTGTTGATGTCAGTGGGGGACAAGGCTGGCTGAATCCTGCCGGAGCAAAGCTTCTGGGGTTAGAACCGGGAGAAGCGGAACCGAGTGCGATCGCGCAGGCTATGGCAATCTTACGCAGCCGAATGGATAATCAGCAGGAAATTGCGACTCTGGCGGCACAGCTTTTTTCCCAACCGCAAGCAGAAATTCACGACTGGATCTGGAAGTTTAGTCAACCTCAACCGTTGGTACTGAGTGTATCAAGTCTGCCAACTGACGGTCAAGATATTCAAGGTCGCCTATGGTTATTTAATAATATCACTGAGAAATATTTTGCCCAACAGACATTAGCCGAACGTACCGCCCAACTGGAAATGGTGAATGAACAACTGGAAACAGTTAATGAAGCATTGCGATTTACTCAGTTTTCTGTGGATCGGGCAGCTGATGCAATTTTTTGGATTGGGCAAGATGGACGAATATTATATGTCAATTATGCCGCTTGTCGGTTGCTGGGATACCCCCTGAATGATTTGCTGTCGATGAAGATTCATGACATTGATGCTAATTTTACTGTTGAGAGTTGGTCAGCACACTGGCAGATCCTCAAACAATGTGGTTCCCTCTCTCTTGAATCTCATCATCGCAGCAAAAATGGTAAACTTTTCCCCGTAGAAGTGCGAATTAGTTATTTGGAATTTGATGGTAAGGAATACAACTGTGCCTTTGTCCGTGATATTACCGAACGTAAGCGATCTGAGAAGGCATTGCGTTGGGAACGAGAAAAGGCTGAGCGTTTATTGTTGAATATTTTACCCCAACCTATTGCCGAGCGATTAAAACAGGAAACCTGCCTCATTGCCGATCGCTTTGCAGATGTGACGATTTTATTTGCCGATATTGTTGGCTTTACCAATCTTTCGGCTCGAATGCCGCCCACACAATTGGTTTTTTTATTAAATCAGATTTTCTCCCGATTTGATCAATTAACCGAAAAGTATGGATTAGAGAAGATTAAAACAATTGGCGATGCTTATATGATCGCCAGTGGTATTCCCACTCCTCGCAAAGATCATGCTGAAGCCATGCTCGAAATGGCATTAGATATGCAAATTGAGATTGCTCGCTTTAATAAGTTTCAGGATGAAAATTTTTGTCTGCGGATTGGGATTAATAGTGGTCCTGTGGTTGCTGGAGTAATTGGCACTAAAAAATTCATTTATGATTTGTGGGGAGATGCGGTTAATACCGCCAGCCGCATGGAATCTCATGGTATTCCTGGTAAGATTCAGGTCACAGAAACTACATACAAACTCTGTCAAGACAAGTTTTTATTTGAAAAGCGGGGTCAAATTCAGATTAAAGGCAAGGGGAAGATGACGACTTATCTATTTATCGGTCGTAAATAATTTAATACTTGTTCATTATTCTAGTTTCTTCTGTCGTATTAAGATGTTTCTATCCCTACACCCTACACCCTATCTCAGCCCAAAGACGCCGTGAGAAGTTAGGGCGGCTCCGGCGGTTTTGCTCTTAAGCTCATCCGCCAAGGTGAGGATACTGGGCTGCATTTAATTAAGATTTGTTATACAATTAGTAGTTTGGCGTAAATATATTGATTTTTTTTTAGTAATCTCAAGAAAGCCAAATCTAGCAAAATAGGTAACATTTGTCAATCCGCTAAAGTACAGAAAATAATCCGAGAATTTGGCGGAAGCGAAAATATCGGGATTGAATAAAAATAAAAGTAATATTAATTAAGAGAAGTAAATCCCTTTAGCAAATACGAATACGGAGAGACGAGGCTCATGTTCATGTCAACCCTGCTCTATCTGAATCACTACATCAGAATTGAGATGCCAAATCCAGACGTTGATAACACCATCTATGTGTCTATTTGCCGAGCTTCCGGAACCTATGATCCGGATGAGTGCGAACCTCATGTAACGGATTACCAACTCAGTGGGAAGTCCCCCGATCCAAACAATTGGATTAAAGAAGCCATGGATAGCGCGATCGCAACATTGGATAAAGCCGGGGTGAAATACTACAACCCAAAGTCTTTAACGGCGTATCCTACCTGTAGTCAACGAGTCGCTTAAGCCAACACCGCCGACTCCATCTGGTATCGTTGAGCCAGAAAAAATATCATAAGTTATTCTAGTCCTGTGACAATTGTCACCCTTGAGAAATTTTTTTGATTAGTCTCCTCAGAAGCGCTTTCACGCGGCAGGTTGTGCAAGGGCAGGTTTTTTATGCCATATTATCGGCGATCTCCTGGATAAGAGCGTCTAAACCCGCCTCTACAAGGGTTTCTTCCACTCATTTATTCATCAATGATCAGGAAATCATCGAAAATATATTACAATAAAATACAAACCGTATTATAAGAGTGCAAAATGGTTATCAGCGCTCAACTTGATTATGGCAGCATCTCCAACGCAGACAACGCTGAACAACTTGGGGAACTGCTGACGCAATGTTTCGCTAGTTCCCCTAACGATTGGCAAGTTTACCTAAATCGTATCGGTCAAGATAATTTCCGTTTAATCCGTCAAGGGGAAAAGATTGTTGGCGGTTTAGCCATTTACACCATGGGACAATGGTATGGGGGTCAGTCGATACCCATGGCAGGAATTGCCGCCGTGGGAATTGCTCCAGAGTATAGGGGTACAGGTGCGGCTTATAAACTGATGCAATGCACAGTCCAAGAACTTCATCAGCAAGGTGTACCCATTTCCACTCTCTACGCGGCTACCCAGGTTCTCTACCGCAAAGTCGGCTATGAACAAGCAGGGATTCGGTGTAGTTGGCAGATACCAACCGAGACGATTCAATGGCGCGATCGCACTTTACCCATGTCCAGGGTCAAACCTATACGCTACGAGGTTTTTCAGGATCTGTATTCTCAACAGGCACAAACCACTAACGGTAATTTAAATCGAAATCCAGCGATTTGGCAAAACCTGCTTGAAGCGCAAACTGATCAGTCCGTTTATGCTTATCTTATCGGTGAACAATCCCAACCGGAAGGCTATGTTATCTGTACCCAATCTCAAGAAGCCGATAACTTATTGCTCAATATTCAAGATTGGGCATTCCTTACCCCAGCCGCCACACGGCGTTTTTGGACATTCTGCGCGGATCATCGTTCTCAGGTGAGGCAAGTACGCTGGTACAGTTCTTTGATTGATAGTTTCATGTTACCCTTACCGGAACAAACGGCTCAAATTCGTGATCAAAAACGCTGGATGCTGCGTATTCTTGATGTTTCTAAAGCCTTGGAAAAACGAGGATATCCTTTGCCGATTGAAACTGAATTACATTTACAGGTTCAAGATGAATTATTTGCCGCAAATAATGGTAACTTTATCTTGAGTGTTTCCCAAGGACGAGGAAAGGTCACGCCGGGAGGAACTGGTGAATTCCGCTTGCATGTAAGGGCGTTGGCTTCTCTATTTACCAGTTTATTGACTCCTGAACAACTGCGACAGATGGGTTATTTAGATAGTACATCGGCAGCGTTGTCAAGAGCAACTTGGCTATTTTCTGGTTCATTGCCTTGGATGCCGGATTTCTTTTAACCCATTACTTGATTCATGTCACTCCATCAAACTTCTGGTCGCTGGCGCTTGGGATTAGTGCTATGTTTAATCACTGTATTGATGTGGGGTATTCTCCCCCTAGCGCTAACCATAACCCTTCAGGTGTTGGATGTTTATACAATCACCTGGTTTCGTTTTCTTATGGCTTTTGGATTGCTGGCGCTTTATTTAACTACAAGACAACAGTTTCCCTCATTACCGCAACTGCGTTCAGCGTCTCTGGGACTATTAGCGATCGCGACTCTATTTTTAGGGATCAATTATCTGCTATTTTTGCAAGGGTTGGGGCAAACTTCTCCCACAAATGCCCAAGTGCTGATTCAGTTAGCACCCATGTTTTTGGGTTTGGGCGCTTTAGTGGTTTTCAAAGAACGCTATACTCTGCGTCAATGGATTGGTGTGGGTATTCTGGTATTGGGATTTACCCTATTTTTTCATGATCGACTCCAGACGTTACTCACCTCACGCTCTACCTATCTATTCGGTAATATGATTATCGTCTTAGCTGCTGTGACTTGGGCGATTTACGCTTTGGCACAGAAACAGCTTTTGCATAAATTACCCTCTACTACGATAATGCTGGTAATTTATGGCGTCTGTGCTTTATTGTTCACGCCGCTAACGACACCCCAATCCATCCTCAGTTTGAGTCCTTTACACCTGAGTTTACTGCTCTTTTGTGGGTTAAATACCCTGATTGCTTATGGTGCGTTTGCAGAAGCCTTGGAACATTGGCAAGCCTCGCGAGTGAGTGCGGTATTAGCACTGACGCCGTTGGTAACATTAAGTTCAGTTTGGATGGCTTCGCGCTTTGTCCCCAGATGGGTTGCACCGGAACAGTGGACAGGCTTAGGGCTTTTGGGGGCTATGTTAGTGGTTTCGGGTTCGATTGCGATCGCATTAGGGCGTCGATCACCTTGAAACACCTTTAGTCTTCCTGGCGATCCGCTTGCCATCCGTGTCAACTTAAGCCACAACCCTTGCCAATTATTGTTTTGAGCAGTTCGACACAAACTGGCGCGTGTTGCTTTCTCCCTAAGCTATTACAGGAAAAAGAGCAATCCACAAGAGCATTCTCTTGCTCCCCCTGCTCCCCCTGCTCCCCCTGCTCTTCAAGTGACTGTGGTAGAGACGTTCCGCCGGAACGTCTAAACTCTTATGTGTCTATATTTTCCTATTCCCCAACTAATTCACCCGTTGTATATTAGTTCGCTTAGGGTCAAGAATTTTTTGCCCCAAACTGGGAAACTTAACCGCAATACTAATTTTCTTGCCCGAACCGAAAACATGAGTTACTTCTCCGATACCAAAGGTATCATGACTCAGTAAATCTCCTTTTTTCCACTCTTTAGATTTTACCGTTGAACCTGAGGATTTTGACGAATTTTCAGTTGAGGCTGAAGGAGTTTTCTGTTTCACCTGCACCAAGGTACTGCGAATTAAGTCTTCGGGTAACTCATCCAAAAATTGAGACCGAACCGCAGGTTCACGATACCCATAGAGACGGCGTTCACGGGCGTGGGAAAGAAATAACTGTTCTTGGGCGCGAGTAATCCCGACATAACAGAGGCGGCGTTCTTCCTCTAAGGCAATAGGATCATCGATAGTACGGCTATGGGGAAAAAGTCCTTGTTCTAAACCAACCAGAAACACAACCGGAAACTCTAATCCTTTAGCCGAGTGCAGCGTCATTAAAGATACCGCTTGTTGTCCGTCTTCCAGATTATCTAAGTCAGACGCCAGAGACGCATTTGCCAGAAACCCTTCTAGGCTGGGATCTGCATTTTCTTCTTGGAATTGAACAACAGCATTATAGAGTTCATTGATATTTTCCAATCGGTTTTCAGCTTCGTCTGTGCCTTGGTTTTTCAAGTCATCAATATATCCCGATTCCTCCATAATAAACTTGATGATTTCTACAGCTTCTAAGTTTTCCGTATTGTCTTGGCACTGCTGAATCAATTGGGCAAACTTATTTACAGCTTTAGCAGAACGTCCAGCAATTGTATTTACCGAGGTTTCATCCTGGATAATTTCCCAGAGGGGAATGTTTAATTGTTGAGCTGCAACCAGTAAATTATCAATCGTGGCTTTACCAATACCCCGGCGCGGTGTGTTTATAATCCGCAATAAACTGACTGTATCGCTAGGATTGGCAATGGTTCTTAGATAAGCCAAGGCGTCTTTAATCTCTTTGCGATCGTAGAATTTCAATCCCCCGATAATCACATAAGGAACTCGACCTCGCAGCGCATCTTCTAAGGGGCGAGATTGTGCATTCGTCCGATAAAGGATGGCAAAACTGCCCCAGTTCAGTTCGGGGTTTTGTTGATTCAGTTTCAGAATTTGTTGGAGAACAAAATGAGCCTCTTCTAACTCATCTTCGGCGTGATGGCAGTAAATTTCTTCCCCTAAACCGCGTGTGGGTCTGAGAATTTTGTCAATTCGCTGGGTATTCTGTTCAATTAAATAGTTAGCCGCTTGGAGAATATTTTCTCGTGAACGATAGTTTTCCTCTAATTTAACCATGGTGCGGGTTGTTTCATCAGGCAACCCATCGCCAAAGTCTTGCTGAAATCCTAATAAGATGGTAAAATCTGCCATCCTAAAGGAATAAATTGAGTTATGGACTAGCACACGATTAGCTATATAAGTATGAGCTACATCGACTTCTAAGTCATACACATCTCCCTCATACTCATCTTGCCAAACTTGCTCAATTTCCACCTCTGTTAAGGTATCATCCACCTCGACTAGCACTCTCATTCCGGGGTGGAGATGAGATAAAGGCATAAAATAATAACTTGTGCCACTGATTAATGCTTTGCGTTGGATTTCCAGTTGACCTGCATCCGCAATAGAATGCGCCATACTCACCGCTTCTTTGTATGAAACTCTCGCCGTTTCAACCCGATACCCTCGGCTATTTTTCCCAGAACGAATACGAAAGCCAGCCGCTTCTAAGTTTGTCGCAATATCACTACGATTAGAACACCATTGGATACGATGATAGCTAGCAGATTTTTGTCGCTCTAACCGAGGTGTACCAAACATAACCAGATTTAATGTCTGTCGTCGCAAACCATTCTGAGGACGGTAGTGAGGAAAATCTGGATGCAGCCAGAGATCTTGCATTAATCGGTGAGCATTGGTGATAGTATCAATTTCTTGGTATAGGCGAAAAATCCACTCATCATTCAGACGCATACGCCGACCTTTACCATGAAAGACTAGCGTTGGCAACCCATATTTAGCTGCATAATAGGCTTCATAGTAAGCCGCTTCTTCATAAGAAGTCGTGGTTTTCAGTACCCAAAGCTTATCCCCATTTTCTTGTGCGATACGAACTTTAAAGCCGAGTTCATCGCATCGATAATCGTTGTGACGTAGACTTTTAGTGATGCCAACGCGATAGCCGCGATCTGATCTGTACATCAGATACACATAATAATGCCCTTCAATGGGTGTCATTCTGGCAAGAACAATATGATGAGGTGTTCCACTTAATACCTGTTGACCCGCACGAATCGACCAGAGAGAACCACAAAAGTATCCTTTTTTGATATGAGTGACTTGATGGGGGTAAAGTTGTTTTTGACCAGTCGGCGATAGAACCTTGTCTCCTACTTTCAAGGTTTCAATGGGTTTCTCGCCTGCGGGGGTTAAAACCTTGGTTCCGGGAGGAAAACACTGATCAGCATCACCGACAACAAATACGGAGCGATCGCGCCAATTCCATTGTTCTTTTTCAGTTTCGCCGTTTGTGGTTAATAGGTGTATCAGTTCGTACTGGATACGGTTGGTGTCTTGATATTCATCCACTAAAATATGGCAAAATTGATTATACCAATATCCGAGGACTGATTCGTTTTGTTGGAAGAGTTTAACGGGGACTAAAATCAGATCATCGAAGTCCAGGGCATTGTTCGCCGCTAACTGGTCTTGATAATGGTGATAAACTTCGGCATAGACTCGCCCTTTATAACCCGACTGCTCTTTTTCAAAGTCTTGGGGCGATAAGCCTAAGTTTTTGGCGTTGCTAATCGCGTAGCGAATGGTACGGGGGTTAAATTTTTTATCGTCTAGATTTAATTGTTTAGTGACGATGGTTTTCACCAGAGTTTGGGCATCTGATTCGTCAAAGATAGAAAAATTACGCTTCCATTGGTGTCCTTTTTCATCTTGATATTTGTTGATATCATAGCGGAGAATCCGAGCAAACAAGCTGTGAAACGTACCAATCCACAAGGGTTTGATGTATTTTTTATAGACCTGCGATCGCAACTGGGTTTGTTCAACTTCTGGGAGTAAGTCTAAACGCTGACCCCGCTTTTGAACAGCAAGTTGCTGGGCGAATAGGGTTTCAATCCGGGATTTCATCTCCCGTGCGGCTTTGTTGGTGAAGGTAACCGCTAAAATGTTTCCGGGATCGACCTTATGGGTAAGAATCAGATTCGCGATGCGGTAGGTTAGCGCCCTCGTCTTACCCGAACCCGCCCCCGCCACAACCAGCAAGGGACCGCAGAAATGTTCGACAGCGCGACGTTGAGAGGGATTGAGGTGCGTCAGGAAGTCAGTCGATTGAGTCATGGCTAGCTGAGGCAGGAAGGTAAGGGTTTGGCTATTCTAGTACAGGGTATCGTATTTTGAAGCAATACTGTATCGGGAAGACGCCATCGGGCAATTATGATACTGTTGGCAATTTGTGTAGTTCTGTATGACCAGCAATACCCCAGCGACGAATACAACCCCTAGTCTCATTTCACCGGTAGTTACTCCAAAACCTGCCCAAGATACTCCTCCTGCAAAACTAGGAATTATGGTATCGGGGAGTGGTACAAACTTTGAAGCCATCGCCCAAGCGATCGCAGATGGGCAACTCCATGCCCAAATTCAAGTCATGATCTACAATAATCCCGGTATCAAAGCCATCGCCAGAGCCGAAAAATTCGGCATTCCCATGGTTCTCCATAATCACCGGGATTACAAAAAACGAGAAGCACTCGATGCTCAAATTGTCCAGACATTGAGACAGTATCAAGTTGAACTCGTCGTCATGGCGGGTTGGATGCGAATTGTTACCCCAGTCCTCATTGATGCATTTCCTCGTCGCATCCTCAACCTCCATCCTAGTCTCTTACCCAGTTTCAAAGGGATTCACGCCGAAGCGGAAGCCTTAGCCGCCGGGGTGAAAATTACCGGATGTACGGTTCACTTAGTCAGCCCAGAAGTGGATAGTGGACCCATTTTAATTCAAGCCGCCGTTCCCGTGCTTCCTGACGATACGCCAGAGACGCTACACGCCCGAATTCAAGTCCAAGAACATCGCATTTTACCCCAAGCGATCGCCCAGCTTGTAGTTGCGCTTGGGCGCTAAAAATCCCAGCATCGCCGACTATATCGCTCTATTGTCACTCTGGGAAAAGAATTATCAAACCTAATTGCTGAAAGCATTTGCTGCCAAGCTTTTGGGCGTTCAGAAACTGATAGAAACGCATGACCAAGGGGCAAGTTGCCAAACTCTCTCAGAGTAAGGGGTTCAGGCTTCGCTCTTCCGAAAGTGACATAAGAGGGATATAGCAGGTCGCGCTGGTGTATTTACAACTCCCTTCTCTGAAGCTGAGTCCAGATTGTATTCCACCCATTTGAGAACCGCTATAGTTCGCAGTAATTGACGTTAGGTTGAAGGATTATCTTCAACGCAATGAATAACCTTTAAGAGCATCCAAAGGCATCCACCACTTGTAGTTTTCTCCACACTTGAGTATCAAAATCATAACGGATTACCATATCCCATTGACGAATGGTTAGGTTAAACTCAAGAGTAAAATTCAGGTAAGATTGACCAGTCATAGAACTGAATAGATTTCACAACTTCTGATAAAACAAACTGAATAAAGTTACTCTCAATTAACTCTTTATCTTTATAAAAATCAGTAAATATTTCTTTTAATAATTGAGGGTTTTCACACATTTGTTTTAATTTATTACTCTCAAAAGTTTGTATTATCTTTTTCTGATTGTTTCGCCGTTCATCATACTCTTCCACACGCTTCAATAAAGATATTGAAGATTCGTATTTTGACTTTTTTAGCTCTTGTTTAGTCCAGAGATCTTCACGATGTACAGGCAAGCTTATGCGGTTTCCCCAAAGTATTATTTTAAAGAATTTAATTCTAAGTTCATCAGAAGCACCTCCCCCTATGAATTTGGTAATAATATCGTTAAGGTCTCTAAAGTGATATTTTATCAAAGTTTCTGCTTGTATACCCTTTACCCGCTCTTTTCCTGAAAAATATTTTTGAGCTTTTTGTTCTAAATTTAGCTTAGTTTGTATTTTCTTTATTCTCTGATCTATATAGTTATGAGACCTACTACATCTTAGAACTGTGCAAGAAGCAGCAATAAATAAATCTTGATCTGGATGTACTTTATCTTGTATTTCGTTATATTCTATTCTTCGTTTTAGGTGTAGTTTATCATTTTTTTGATAAATAAATAATCTACTGAATTGGATATATTCCTCTAAAATTGATGGTCTATATCCGAAATAAAAACTCTCCAAGCATTTAATGAAAGCTCTTTCAAGTTTCTTATTGCTCTGCCCACTTGTAAAACGTTCAAGAGAAGGTTTACTAGAGGAATTAATGTTGTAAGATACTCGCAAGCTACAGTCGCTAATATCTCCTTCTGGATGCACAAATGAAGCAGGAACTAAATGACCCTTTCTAGAATATTCTTTTCTTAGAGTTAAGGTTGCATTACATTGGCAACACGTAAACACCCGGCTATAGTCTGAGTATTCTACTTCTTCATCAGCATTAACTAACTTCTTCTCAGTTTCACTTATGACTAAATATGCCCTGTCCATGAATATACGACTCCTGGCTTCGAGGTGATTAATCATGTCAATCTTCACTTGAAAAAGTTTGATCCTCTTCTAAAATAAACGATACAAATTCTGTCCTTTCAGGTAATTTATTTTTAATAAATTCCTTTGCCACCCTGGCATTATCTTTTACATCGCTGATATCACTAAGTTCTAATGAACCAGGGTCTTCAGCAATTTTATTACCTATGTAGTACCAGAGATCTACTCCAAGAATTAAAATACCATTTTTTTCTAATTCGTCAGCCAGTTTAACTGCATCTACAGGACGCAACAGAAGTTCTCCAGCCTTAACAATGCCAAGGTTATGATAATTATCTATGATGCTTCTTAGTGTTTCAATCATATCAGGGATTCTTCATATTTTTTTTGAATAGTTTGCCGTCCCTCTTATGGAATTGATTTTATATAGGGGCAGTCTCCAAGTGCCTGCCCCATCTGATTATCGAATCAACTACAAGGTTATTACCTCTAGTCAATTCCACTATCTAGAACGTTAAGGGGTCTATCCATTCAAGGTCAAAGGTATTACTGATTTGTACGATATCTCCTGTTATATCATTACAGATAACGTAATTATCATCGTTCCGATAGTAGGCAGTTGCCGGATCATTCGCTTGCGTAGCATCTGAACGATGTCGCTCATCTCGTGTTGGTTTAGTATATGCAGGTTTATTAATTGTTTCCATAACCGATTCTAGTGTCCAGCCTCGCTTGCTAAGTTGTTTTTCTATTTTTATGCTGATTTTAGGGTTAAACTCGTTGTTTGACATTTATAGGGTAATGCTTTCATTGCTTTATAGTTAACTATTACTTATAATTGTTACTTGACCATGATTTCTACGTTCTAAGCTCTCAAGGATCTCACCTCCTGGTAGTTGATTACGTTGTATTACAATACTACAACTATCAATGTCATTCTCACTCATCCGATAGACGTATTGTTTCAGTTTTTAGGTAGAGAAGCGGAATAGGCAACCGACCTGATTGGCTGGTTCACCCATTGCTGTTACTACGTCGCACCGGATGCCCCAGATTGTTTTCCACCCATTTGAGAACCGCTATAGACCAGTGCGAAGCGCTATAAACCTTGATCGGAGCGGGTTTATTGCCATCGTCTTGGCAAAATCCGATTATTCGGTAAACCCACTCCTACCCGCTAACTGGAGTTTAGACTGAGAGGAAGGGGAAAACGATTACCTGTGACAATTGCGTAAGTCCTGAGAGTGAACTCGGGTATACTTAAAACAACGATTCTAAATCCCGATACCCACTCACCACCCGCACAATTTCCACGCCATCCTCAATCACCCGATAAAGAATGATGTAACCTAAGAGAGGAACACCCCGTAACGACGGTTCAATGTCAGCATAAGAACGCCCTATATTGGGAAACTTCACCAAGTTCTTACATTTCTGCTCAAACCCATTTACAAACCGTTCACCAGCCGCTATACTCCGACTCAAAAAATAATCAGAAATCTCATCTAAATCCTGACTCGCTTCTGGAGAAATAATGTAACGGCTCATTCTTGATTTTCACCCGCTTTGTGAAGCTTCTCCCGCAACCTAGCAATCACCACCTCCCCATCAATTCCTTCTCCTCTATCAAGCTGTGCAATACCAACCGCTACTTTCCCCCGCGTTTCTTTCAGCCATTTTTGATACTGATTATCACGTTCTTCAAGTAATCGCAACGCCTCAACAATCACCTCATAAGCGCTTCCATACTTGCCACTTTTGAGCCTTTCTTGAATCAACTGCTCCTCTTCTGGTTTAAATGTAATATTCATCCTCTCAAACCCCCTAAAACCATTAACTTTATTGTACTAACTGCTCAAAGATTAAAAATTTGTGCTACATTCTCAGCAATTCTCTCCTCCAACTCCCGCGCTCTCTTATCAAAGCTAATCGAAAAATTAAAATGGCTTCAAAAAGTCGGGGATCTATCCAAGGCTCTACGCTTCAACCTCTCGATGTCCCAACTTCCAAAAGAAACTAGACAGCCAATTGGTCGCCACATGAGCCACAATCGGAACCAGCAAATTTCCTGTACCTACAGCACTAACCCCCAGTAACAATCCCACAATCGTTGCCCAAACAACATAGGGCCACTGTTGGGAACCACTCAAATGTAAAATGCCAAACACCAAGCTAGAAATAATCACACCCAGGGTGTTCAAACCAATGGCTGGCAACATTACCCCCCGAAATAGCAACTCTTCACTCATACCCGGAAGTAACCCCAACCAAATCAGATCAGGTAATACCAATGGTTTTAAAACCAAGTTGAGATAAACGTCAGCACTTTGACGGTATGCTGACCAGAGGCGATAGACTACACCACTCATGGCGGTAATTCCCACGCCCATACCCAATCCCATGAGTAATCCTTCTAAGGTAAAGTCTAGGGATAAAAGTGTCACCGACCCAAATTTCAGCCAGAGTTTAGCAACGACGAGCAAAACGATCGCCGTTATCCCCATGGCAACTAACACTTGGGTGCGGGTGAGGGGTTCAAAGTCAGGGTTATCGGGAAGCTGTTTAGTCACTAACTATATAGATAAGCTACGCATAGACGACACAGAGGGACTCAGAGCATCGGCACTAATTCCAGCGCGATGTGCTACTAACATACCCAGTGCCTCTAAATACGAGTGTACTCGCACAGCTTTGATTGCCAAAGGTTCTGGAGGCACTTGCATTGAGGTTTGGTTATCCTCAACCGCAATAATTTGAGTCCGTAACTGACTTAAGCTTAGCAAGGCACTACCGCCACAGGCACTAGCGGGAATCACCACCGCATCCACATCCTCTGCCCAAATCTCTCCCGGTTGACGCCTCTTCACTTGAAATTGCGGGGCGCGACTTAATCCCACTAACACACAGGGTAGAAAAGTATAGCCTAATTCCTCGGCTGCCGATCGCGGCGACAAGTTGGGTTCTAGGGGAAGGGGCATTAATGCCGGGGCGTGGGCGCAAGGGACTTGAAAGGTTCGCACGATTAGGTGAGAGATCACCGCTTCTGCACCTGCCAGCGGATCGACCCCTTGTCCCTGTCGGTATGCTTCTAGGGCTTCGCTTCCGAGATCATCGGGAAAACGAGCCACTACTGCGATCGCCTCTGCCTTTGCCCGTTGAATCAGCACCTCAGCCGATCGCAACAAACTATCGGGATTGCCTATTGTACCCCAACTCGCACCCGATGGTGCTGTCCGCAGTTCCACATTGAGGGGCGCATCAGTAATCACGTAATCCGTTAAATTCAGTCCCAGTGTGGCTCTGGTGGCATCAGCCGCTTGCAGGTGGCGCAAACGCAGATCCGGTTCAATCCCCTGGTCGAGAATTAATCCCACCCGATTTTGATGCATGGGTTGTAATCCCCAGCATCCAGCGGCGAATTTGTCAAGCCCATAGCCTTCTACATAGAGGGCGTTGGGTAAATTCCAGTAGAGTTGGGCACCATTGAGGACATTGGGGTGAGTGATTAGGCGATCGCAGATTTGCGCGATCGCTCTGGCGACGGGTAAAGCGTCTCCCGCATAGCCACCAATGGATGCGCCAATCCCTGTGGGAACGATTAAAACAACAGTATAAGGACGCACAATGATCAAGGGGTGGACGGTTGAGAATTAGTCTTGGTAACAATCGCTTCAACCTGAGCCTTTTGTTCCTGAGTATCCACAGATGTAACCGCCCAACGCAGGGGTTCTCCCTGTTTTTGCAGTTCCGTCTCAATCGCTTGATGGAGTTGTTTGGGTGACTCCTGGAGGTCAATTTCAGCAGTAATGAAGTGAGTCGTCATTTTTTTAGTGGGGTAAATTACAATACAATGATGAATGTCAAGGGGTACATATCTGGGTGCATGTCAACGCAAGTAGGTTGGGTTGAGGAACGAAACCCAACACCATCGCACTTCTGGAACATTTTCTGTCCTGACATGCTCCCCAAATGTTTCCCCATCAGGGTGAGTTGAGTCAAGTTATCAGTTTCTTACCAAACGTTATCGGTAAAACCCACCCCGACAATCCTGTGTCCTCTCGGCTGCCTCAAGAAGGTTGACCGAATTGGCGATCATAAACCTCGTCTTCCTTACCAGATTCCACTTTCAGATTGGAGCGCGGTAAGGCGATACAAAGCAAGACATACCCTTCCTCTTGCAATTCGGGTCCAAGTCCCATCCCTTCGCTTTGATCAACAGAACCCTCAATGATTTTAGCGGCACAGGTTGTACAAACGCCAGCATTGCAGGCATTGGGTAAATCTATCCCTTGTTCCTCCGCAGCCTGAAGAATCTTTTTGTCTTCTGGGACTTCTATAGTGTGGGTTGTACCTTGGTGATTGATTTCGACGGTGTAAGTCTTGGGCATTATACCTCTTAGCGGCTTTCCAGGTTTACTTTCCCGGTGCGGGAAAAAATATTGACCGGGATTATTTTAACGTTTGGTGCCGGATTCCAGGCTATCCTTAAGTTTATTATGAGACCGACACTTTAGATTCTCATGGTTGATCCGATCGCATCCTCTCGTACTCACCCGGCTGAACCCTCCCTCCCGCCGTCTTGGAACTATGAGGCGACAGTGGCTCAGGTGGAGACGATTATCGAGCAAATCGAACGAGGGGAACTGGAATTAGCAGAGGTATTTGACCAATTTGCCTCAGCTGTCGAGTATTTGCGTCAATGTGAAGCCTTTCTGCAACAGCGACAACAGCAAATGGATTTGTTGATTGAAACATTAACCGATGAGTCAGATTCCCAGACTTAATCTCTAACTGTTTGCTTATTTCTTCTATCAACGGATTACTTTGTTCAATCTAGCGTTTCTCGGCTGGGTAATGTACATTACCAAGGGTGCAAGCCTTGCGCCCCTACAGATTTTCTGTAAGGTGGGCAAGAGTCATAAACCTTGAAGCTTGTTATATCTTGCATCTGGCGATTAGAAATCACCGCTACACAAACAAAACCCACCTACGTGGGTTAAAACCTAACTTGTGTATTCGTTAGTTTATGAGTCTGTTGGTGTGCCGTAAAGTATACGCCAGCTTCGTGACTCATATTGACTTTAAAGCTGGTTCTTAGATTTTCTTGAGGTGTTACGCCAATAAATCATCAATCGCTATACTAAAACCTGTTAACACCTGCTGCGTTTTAACAACATCACCATGATTAAATAAAACCTGTTGCTGTTCTGTAATCACCAAAACCCATTGACTCTCAGGAAACACTAACCAAACTTCCTGACACTGCGATCGCAGATACTCTTTGACCTTACTAAAAACCTCTTCCGCCCCATCTGTCGGCGAAATAATCTCAGCAATTAAGGGAAAACTTTGGGATAAAACCGTAAACTCGCCAAATTGTTCCACCAGTTCCGGAGTGAGGTAAGATACATCAGGACGACGCCCCCGTTCTCCTGTCCAACAGGGGGTTTCCGTGTAAACATCTCCGCCTAGACTCTGCTCCTCTTTATAATTTCCCCAATATCGAGCTAATCGTGCTTGAATTCGACCATGTTTGGCGTTGATTCCTTGCTTCTCCACCAATTGCCCATCTACCCATTCTGTATGGTCAGGGGGATTTAGCAAATAGTCTTCGACAGAGAAAACTGGAGACTCAACCTGAGACTCCTGGGAATTCGCGATCGCGTATGCCATAATCATCCATTATCCTTTGCCACAATTATCCCCATTATCCGTAATTTGAGGAGTAACCCGTCACCCCCAACAAAGGACAAATGACAAAGGACAAAATGACAATCAACCCAACATTTCCTGCGCCCGCTTAATATTTTTACGAACCGATTCTGCTGACGTATGCAGGGCGGCGCGTTCGGTATCGGTGAGGTTAATTTCCACAACTTTTTCCACACCTCGACATCCTAACCGTGTGGGGACACCAATAAAAATATCCTTTAAACCATACTCCCCATCCAGATAGGATGACACAGGTAAAAGTCGCGACTGATTATGCAAAATGGCTTCCACCATCGCGCAAGTCGAGGACGCAGGTGCTGAATACGCCCCCCCAGTTTTCATCAGATTCACAATTTCTGCACCACCGTGACGAGTCCGATTTACCAAGCGCTCAACTGTTTCCTCATCCATCAGTTCAGTAATCGGAATTCCTCGCACTGTAGAGTAGCGGGGTAAGGGTACCATTAAATCACCATGACCCCCCAAGACTAAACCACTGACATCCGCAATCGATACACCTAACTCCATCGCAATAAAGGTTTGGAAACGGGCAGAATCTAACATTCCTGCCATTCCCATCACCCGTGACACGGGTAATCCTATTGTTTGCCAGACCAAGTAGGTCATCACATCTAGGGGATTTGTGACCACAATATAGAGAGCATCGGGCGATCGCGCGATCGCTTTTTCTGCCACCTCAACCGCAATCTTGGCATTAATTTTGAGTAAATCATCTCGATTCATCCCCGGTTTACGAGGTAAACCCGCCGTGATGATCACCACATCAGACCCGGTGGTATCCATATAATCATTGGTGCCAATAATCTCACGATTGTGACAATCCATCCCCTGTGCCTGCATTAAATCCAGGGCAATGCCTTGGGGGATACCGGGAACAATGTCCAAAAGTACCACATTTGCCAAATTGCGTTGGGCAATCCGGTGCGCCAAAGTGCTACCGACGTGACCCGCACCAATCACGGTGACGCGGTGATCATTGCAGGCGATAGGTAAATTAGAAGAAAATGCCATGGCTATAGATCGGTTTTGCGATCGCGACTATACAACTAACGTGGCACAGCTAACATGGCGCAATTTTACAGCTTTTTTGGGCGCAAGCCTGGATTTTTGACCAGGCTAATCGAGCAAATTAGACGTGTCACGCTACTACTTTACCCAGTGACTTCGAGTTGGTCGAGGCGAAACCAAATATTCGGGGTCGGTACATAAAACTTGACTAAGGCATACTCACCCCGCGTATCGACCACTTCCCCATCACTTTCAAACAGGTAAGGAGGAAAGCGAGTATCACTGGATTTGGCTTCCACACTATTATCCAACTTTTCGCGATTCACGCGCACTAATGATCCTTTCTTAAGCTTGTCTGCCATTATTTATCCCTAATATCGATATGAGTAAACGCTTTCCAGCCATTATCCCTCATAATTCACCTCTGAGTGTAGGGGCGACCCGCTTGTACTAATTAGGGGTTGCTACAGGGAGTCTGGTGGTGGGGATAGGGAGCAGGGGAAGCAGGGGGAGCAGAGGAAGCAGGGGGTTGACAACTGAGTCCAGAAACATATACAAAGGTATACAGGTCTATACTAAATGTATACCGTATGGACATTATTCAGGACGTGCCAACGGTCAGCATTGGGGAAGCAGCTAAAGAAGTCGGAGTTAGCGTAATCACGATCAGGAGATGGGCGCAGGCTGGTAAACTGCCCTACGAGCTATCTCCTAGTGGTCGTTACCGATTTAAGTTGTCTGACCTCAAAACAGTAAGACCGCGCACTGCTCCAGGCGACCGCATTACCATCAACTATGCCAGAGTCAGCAGCCACGATCAAAGAGAAGATCTGGTGAGACAAGTGCAAATGCTTGAGTCTGGAGAGCGCAGCTAACGGCTGGCAATATGAAACGATTCAAGACCTTGGCAGTGGTTTGAACTACCAGAAGAAAGGACTACAAAAGCTGCTCAAGCGAATCATGTCAGGTGAGGTAGACCGATTGGTGTTAACCCACAAAGATAGGCTTCTACGGTTTGGCTCTGAGCTTGTCTTTGCCGTTTGTGAGGAGTGTGAAACCGAGGTTGTTGTCATCAACAAAACTAACGCTGAAGTGAACTTTGAGCAAGAATTAGTAGAGGATGTATTAGAAATCATTACGGTCTTTTCGGCACGGCTTTATGGGAAAAGAAGCAATAAAAACAAAAGGCTTATTGATGGAATAAAGCAAGTAGCCGACGAGGTGAAGTAATGGTTCAAAGAACTGTCACAACTGAATTACCTGTAGAACTGTGGCAGTTCGCTATTGATGCTTCTAAGCTCGTAGAACCCGCTAGGGTTGAGTATCTCAATCGAATGTTGGCAAGTGAAAACGAGAATGATCTCATTCGAGACTTGCAGCCTAAGTACGGGCTAAACAAACGGCAGGTTAATGCTATTCGATCTGAGATAAAAGGTGCTATTGTATCCGCTAAAGAGTGCCGCAAACGCCATGTTAAGACCTTAGAGCAGCAAATCAAATCTACTAGGACGTGGCTGAAAACAGCCGTCAAATCACTGGCTAAACTGCCTGATGCTTGTTCTATTCGATTCAGGCAGCATCTTAGGACTCAGAAGAGGTTCGTCATTCATCAAAAGAAACGTCGTCTGCACTTGCTACAAAACAAGCTAGAGCACCTCAAGAATGCTCCGTTGCCAGTCAGCTTAGGCAATAAAGGAACTCAGTACACGACCGTTGGAGCCACAAAGGAAAGTTTTGGCAATCAGATCGCTCAGTACGATGGCGATACCATCAAATTCCGAGTTCCCTATGCTCTAGAGTTGAAATATGGCAAGACAATTGCCGCACCGTTGCGTTTTGAGTATGAGCAGGGACAGCAGTGGGTTGATGAGGCTATCCAGGCTAATAGAGCGCTATCCTACCGTGTCTACTGCAAAGACTTCAGATGGTTCATTGCCTGCTCTACAGATGTTCCTGAACCATATCGCCAGTCATTGCCGCGTCAATATGGCTGCTTAGGACTAGATATTAATCCAGGCGTGATTGGTTGGACGTATGTAGATGGCGATGGAAACCTCAAACATCACGGGCAGTTCAGGCTGAACTTGCACGGTCGTAAGTCAGGACAGACTGAAGCCACACTCCATGATGTGATCAAGCAAATTGTCTTGATTGCTCAGTCGTTGCAATGCCCCATTGCCATTGAGAATCTAGACTTCAGTGCCAAGAAATCTCAGATGAGAGAGCAAGGCAGGCGTTACGCCCGGATGCTGTCAGGCTTCGTCTATGGCAAATTCACTCTCATACTTGAGCAAAAGTCTCAGATGGCTGGGATTGAACTAATCAAGGTCAACCCAGCCTACAGTTCACTCATCGGTTTAGTTAAGTTTATGAGGCAGTACGGTTTATCGTCCGATACTGCTGCTGCAATGGTTCTAGCGCGTAGAGCCATGGGACTATCAGAGCGAGTGCCTAACCACAGAGCTTACGCTGGTGTGAAATCAGCGAAACACTCATGGTCTGCATGGCACTCGCTACATAAAAAGCTGGGACGTTTGCCGCGTCACCAGTATTATACGCTCTCTAACAGAGAACTAGAGGTCATGCTTTGCGTCGAGTCGCAAGACGGAATGCAGAGCAAGCGGAAACGCACTTCTAGACGTGGTGAAAATCCACAGCGGAATCGTTCAACTACCGCTTCGTTGGACGTGGTGTATACTTGTGGCAACGAATGATTATAATTGTATACATTTTTATGAGCGGT